>JAEELB010000034.1 GCA_016288705.1 Lachnospiraceae bacterium
GGATTCCACCATTCTCATTGCGCGTTCGATCTGTCCTTCTCTTACGTGACGCATAAAGTCACGATATTTGATAGAGTATGAAACAATAAGTTTCTGCTCAATAATCTGTTTTTTATCGCCTCTGTCCGTATGGACGATCATTAGGCTGTCAAACTACCGATATGCCGGGCAGTATATGCTGTGCCATTCCTTTCAACACACACCGGATATAGTGGTTGAAAAAATGGGGGGGTAGGGGTAAGATTATATTTGAGTATTTGTCTGCATGAGCAGACTGAGAGGGAGTTCCCGCATGCGGAATATCGGCCCGCAAAGGGAGATCGAAGGGATTCGGTGAAGGATTCGAAAGAAAGGAAGGTGCCGGATGATCAGAATGGACAGAGCATTGAGGAGAGGCTTGAGCATCCTGCTTGCGCAGGTGATGGTATTTACTTCGGTGGATATCTCTGCTCTTGCCGCTGCGACAGAAGCCGGTGGGACTCAGAATGAAGCTCAGACTGAGGCGGACGACGCTGCACTGAAGAGTGAACTGAGGACGCTGGTGAAGGATGAGGATCATCCCGACGGAGTATTCGGACTGGCTCATACCGTGTTTACCATGGCCGAGGGCGAAGACGGCGAGATCAGCGTTCTGCGCATGGGAAATACTGACAGGGAGGCGTCCGTCGTATTCAAAGCGGTGGATGTATCGGCCGAGTACGGAACGGATTATACCCTGTATGTGACCGGCGATGTCTTCGGAGATAAGAAATTAAACGCGAATTCCGAGGCGAAGCCGCTAATGCAGGCGTACGGCGACGTGGCGGAAGCTGCTGAAGAGACGGAAACTGCGGGGGAGACCGGGTCCACCGGAGAGACGGCCGTGGATGAGGCTTCGGTTCCCGCAGCCGAAGCAGAGACAGAGACTGCCATGAATGAGACTTTGGCTCCTGCGGCCGAGGCGGAAACGGAGACTGCCGGGACTGAAGAAGCCGGAACCGAAGAACCCCTCACGGAGGGCAATTCCCTTGCGGATATCTACAGGGCCAAGACCGGCGACGATACGCCCGTGGAATATGACTGGAGACAGTACAACAAGAACAATATCCCCGATGAGACCAAGGAACTGATGGAGACCGGAGACGCTCAGACCAGAGAAGACCTTGAGTCGCTTAAAGGTCACACCGTGAAGCTGACATTTAAGGCGGGCGAGTACAGGAAGAACATAAAGGTAAAGGTAAAGGATGACGGTTATTCCGAATCCGATGAGCAGGTCATTTTCGTACTCCAGGATGCGGAAGGAGCGGAGGTCGGCGAGAACTATAACGGATATCTGAACATCACCGACAATGATGAAAAGGAAGAGATAACCTATAAGGTAAAGGAAGAGAGCATAGGCGCCGGTCCCGATGACGACACGGTCACGGTTACAATTGAGAGGACCGGCGGCATCGACCAGATGGACATCGTCACTGTCGGGACAAAGGCCGAGGACGCCGAGCCCGGAACTGACTACGAGGTCCTCAGAAAGGAAGTCCTCTTCGCACCCGGCGTGACCGAGAGGCAGGTGGATGTAAGCGTTACGCCCGGTTACAGGGATGAGGAAAAGCATTTCTGGGTAGGCCTTCAGAGCGCAGGCGGCAAAGTGGAGGATGGATCTGATGCCTGCCTCGTCACCCTGCTTGAATCCCATAAGGTTGAGGGAGCAACGGAAGTCATTTATCCGGTGGGCGATGATAGTGACAAGCCCTACAAAGAGGAAGTGTATTCGGGAAATGATCTCACTTGTGCCGACCAATGGCTCGGGGGCTCCGATAAGGAATTTCAGATCAATAAGGTCGGTATGGATCTTTCCTGCGCCGATTATGTAAAGGTTGACTACAAGACCAAGGGATACACCTGGGTCTTCATATTCCCCAACCACAAGGGCAAGTGGAGCCAATTCAATCTGTACGACGGGAATGGCGAGAATAAAAAACGTTTTGCCTCTACGATCGACTACAATGGTGATGAAGGAGAAATAGCTCAGTCACTGACTCTCTACAGAAAGAAGCTGGTCAAGCCGAAGGCGGGGTTCGGCAAGCTCGAATATGAAGATGCCGGATGGGATTACACAAATGCTTTCATATATGGTAAGTTCTGGGGTGACGGTTCTACAAAGAATAAAGATATAAGCACTATGATCACAAAGGTCACCGTAGGCTACAAGGATCAGTATGAGATACGCATAAATAACGACAATCCTGCAAACACCTACAGTGAAATGCGTTATAACAGCAAGGATCCTTCCACGGCGACAGTTGTGGACAAGGATCATCCCGTTCATTTCCCTTCTGTGTACCTGACAGGTGGGGAGATGAAAGGACGCGCCAGTGTAAAGAAGTATTATTCCGGGGATACCATATCCTTTGAAAAGGAGACCAATCCCGAAAAGATGGAGTCCAACAGTCTGGGGGTCAAGCCCACAGAGGATATAGCGGAACTGAAGGGCTTTAAGCTGCAGCTGGCGAAGGAGACAGTGGACAACCATCTAAGCAAAGAGATCATTCCTCTGAATGAATTCAAGCTGGATAACAAGTTCAAGGCGAAATACTTCAGTGATGCCTATTGCTTTGATGGAAATGTCATCATGCTCGTCCCGTGGTATGAGCAGAAGACCGCTAAGGTGAAGTTTACCAATGATGCTGCGAAGATAGATCTGCAGGAAGGGATCAAGAGCAAGGGCGGTTACAAGAACTATGAAGAGGGCACGGAGCTTGAAGTGAACAAGCTCGATACCTTCGATGTGGAGGCTTTCCAGAATGCCCCTTACGTGGTCAGGAAGATAACCTTATCCGGCAGGGAGAATGAAAACGACCAGAACGCAAAGTCTACCGGCAGGGACAGCTCACAGAATGACGCTGCCACAGGCCCTACGAAGTTCACGACCCACATTGGCGATAAGGGCATGTACAGCTATGAGTTCGGGATCGAGTATGAGCCCGCAAGCCTTAAGGTCATGCCGGATCCCAATTTCAAGGATTACCCTGAGATACATGAAGGAGCGGTGACCTATACCGACGAGAACAACACAGTCCGGAAAGCGCTGGGCGGCGAGAACCTGATCATCGAAAACGCCATTGTCAACAAGACATACAACATTGGCGGTGTGACAGACAAGGAAGATGAGCATGGAAAGGTAATCCCGAGCGATTTTAAAGTCATGTGGCGTGACGGAACCCTTGACCACGAGGAAACCGGTTCCTGGGTCAACAACGATCCCACCTACACTCCTTTTGAGCCGGTGACCGGAAATGCGATCCCGTTTACAATTAAGCGCGCTCTAAGCCGTATTTATTACAGTTTCGTACCGAAGAGCAAGGCCTACAGACCGGCTCCCATCGTCGGATGGCTCCAGCTTGAGGACAAGCTCGTGGTCTCAGATGCCATAAAGACAAAGGGGCTTAACGGGGCCACTGTATTTGCTGACGGCAAGGATACCCTGACCGGACCTGGATCCTTCAAGGGCGTATCAGGCGATGGTTATTACAGGATAGATTCTGATACCTTCTCGGTGCTTGACCATTACCTGATCCACATAACTTATTCGGGGCCTGAGGGGGATATCAGCACCGGCGTGACCCAGGTTCCCGGCGCCGGAAAGTTCGTCACAATAAAGACCTATGACGAGCTCAACATAGATAATGTCAAGCTTTTCAAGAAAGAGAAGAAAAAGAAAGAGGAAAAGAAAGAAGAAGGCAAAGAAGGAGAAGAAGGCAAGGAAGGCGAAGGCGGCGAA
>JAEELB010000035.1 GCA_016288705.1 Lachnospiraceae bacterium
GATACAGGCTCCAGTACGGGGTCATTGAGTCCTCTGTCATTATCATTTAAGGAAAGAGATCATGATAGATTTTGAGGAAGAGCTGAAGAAGTTTCATCCGAGCCTTGAGGTGGAAGACGCCGAGGAGGCCATATATAACCAGGATCTGACGGACATGGCCGATCTGATGGTGAGGCTTGTGAAGAACAATATGGCTTCCGGAGCAGGTGAAGATCCGGAAACGGAAGAAAACGGGTATCCATCTGATAAATGAAGTGTTATAAGTGCGGTGCTGAACTCATGGCCGAGCATGACTTTTGTCCTGCCTGCAGAGCCGATGTATCAGCCTATAAAAGAATACTTGGAATATCCAACAGATTCTATAACGATGGTCTGGAAAAGGCCAGAGAACGCGATCTTACGGGGGCTATTAACGATCTGAGAAGCTCCCTTAAGTTCAATAAACTCAATATCGAAGCCAGGAACCTGTTGGGCCTGGTCTATTTTGAGTCGGGAGAAGTGGTGGCTGCTCTTTCGGAATGGGTCATAAGCAAAAACCTGCTCCCAAAGATGAACATCGCAGACGATTATATTTCCATGATCCAGACCAACCAGGTCAGGCTCGAGACCATAAACCAAACCATCAAGAAATACAATCAGGCTCTCGCCTACTGTAATCAGGATGCGCTGGATCTGGCAGTCATACAGCTGAAAAAGGTCATAACCCTCAACCCCAATTTTATCAGGGCAAGACAGCTTCTGGCGCTTTTGTACATCAACGGAGAGGATTGGAAGAGCGCCTACGAACAGCTTGTGCGCTGCCGTGAGATCGACAGGGGTTCGCCCAAGACACTCAGGTTCATAAGAGAGATCGAAGATCTGGCCAATCCTCCCGAGGATCAGAAGGGCCGAAAGGGAAAAGGGGGGAAGAAGGAAAAACCCTCCGAACCCGCGGTTATCAAGTATACCAGCGGAAACGAGACCATTATCCAGCCCGTCATGCCGAAGGAGCACAGAGGCATTTCCATTTTCCTGAACATGATCATAGGGATAGGGATCGGGATAGCCGCTTCGTTTTTCCTGGTGCTCCCTGCCCGGATACAGAACGCAAATTCCGCCGCGGAAGCCAGAGTGAAGGAAGTGGGCGAGCAGCTGGATGAAAGGAACGCGTCGATAAACGAACTGAACAGGGAGATAGAGCTTCTCAACGAAAAAAATGAGAATCTGAAAAAGGAGATGGAGGATCTGCAGGGGTCCGACGGGGTCATGGCCATCATGGGCACTCTGGACGACGCCGTTACGGCTTATCTCAACAATCCCGAGGATCTGGAGACGGTGTCGGGTCTCATAGCGGAACTCAATACCAACGCCAGTCCCCAGGATCTGCCCGATCCATCCTTTAAGCTTTACGAAGCCCTTCTCAAGGTCGTCGGCCCCGATCTTGCGGAGAGACAGTACGAGGCGGGCATGCAGGCTGTGGCAGCAGGGGATTACGCCTCCGCCATCACTGATTTTACTTCCGCTTACGAATATGACAATTCAAACGCGGATTATCTCTATGAGCTTGCAAACGCCTTCAGCGAATCGGGAAATGAAGACATGGCCGTCGCCAAATATCAGGAAGTCATAGACAATTTCCCCGACTCTTCGAGAGCCAGGGTCGCGAAGCGCAGGATCACCGAGCTCGGCGGTGAAATCAAAAATGAGGGACAGTGAAATGAGGACCATGGATTTTAAGATGGAGAGACCGGGCCTCGTGGAAGAGGGACAGAAGGTGGAACTGAGCGAAGGAGTGCTGCCGGGCAGTTTTTATTATACCATCGAGCCCTCCGTCGCCATGAGCGGGAATTTGCCTCTGGATCAGAGGACAGGAGCAAGGTCGGGGACAGTCACAAAGGTCGAAAAGAACGAGAGGGGATACTATGTGACGGTGGCTCTGGATGAAGCCGGCCCGGCCGCTCAATAGGAGGACCGGGCGCTTTTGTAAGCTTTGTTTCAGTAAGTCAGGATTATGCCTCCGTTGCAGCCGTAGAGGGTTGAAACGCCTCTCGCCTCAAGATTTGTATATTCCCTGAATTTCATACCCGACGCCTCCATGAGCTCCCTGCAGAATTCCGCTCTTTCGGGGCACGCCACGTCGGTTATCATGAGATGCCTGAGGGCTGCGATCTCGGGAGTCAGTCTGGAACGCGCGATCTGAGTCATTCGGATCAGCGCTTTTTTGATGCCGATCCCCTGTCCGGCCTGGACAATGACGCCGTCATCCCCGGCGCACACGGGCTTTATATTAAAGGTTGAAGCCACAAGGGACTTGAAGCCCGACAGGCGTCCGTTCTTTCTGAACACATCCAGCGTATCCAGGACAAAGAAGGTGGTGACGGAATCTCTGTAGGCCTCCGCTTCCCTGACCATCTCCTCAAAGGACAGGCCTTCTTCGGCAAGCTCCAGCACCTTTACCAGCAACTGGGTCTCACCGCTGGCGGCGGTCTTTGAGTCGATCACATGGATGTTCTTCGGGCGAACGCTGCCGTATTCATCCAGATACATTGAACGGCCCAGCACGGCGCTGTTGTAGCTGCCTGACAGTTTGGAGGAAAGGGTGACCGCGAAGATGTTTTCCGCATCGCAGTTCATTGCCTTCATGTAGGTGTCGGGAGAAGGGCAGGCCGACTTAGGGCAGAGAGGACTCTCCGCCACCCTTTTGATAAAGTCTGCCTGATCGAAATTCTCGTCGTCCAGGATACGGTAATCCCCGATCTCAAGCCAGAGGGGAACGATCTCGATCCGAGGGTCATTTTTATATTTTTCGGGTATTTCGCAGCAGCTGTCTACAATGAGCTTAATACTGTCTTTTACCAAAACGTCACCTCGATTCCCGGCCATGCGATGAACCACATCAAAAAGGCGAATTCGCACACAAGTATGGCCGGCATGAACAGTCTGAAGTACCAATGCCTGGTCTTGTGCCTGAAGATGCACATACCAAGGGTCGTACCGAGACTTCCGCCAATGATAGCCACAAGGAAGAGTACCGTCTCGGGTATCCGCGGAAGGCCCCTTACTGCCCTGAACTTGTCAATCCCCATCAGCATGAATCCGATGACGTTCACGGAGAGGATGTATATCAGGAGAAGCCTTCCTGCGGTCATGGGGATCACTTGCCGTTATTCTTTTCCATTTCCTGCATCTTCATGGCGCGGACCTTTGAGGGAAGGCCGAAGAGGTTTATGAACCCTTCAGCGTCCTTATGGTCATAGAGATCGCCTGTGGTAAATGAGGCTATGCTCTCATTGTAAAGGGAATAAGGAGACGACTCCCCTTCTTTTATGATGTTCCCTTTGTAAAGGCCGAACCTGACCTCTCCGGTGACATAGCGCTGTGTGGATTCAATGAAGGCCTGCTCCGCCTCCCTCAGAGGAGTGAACCATTTGCCTTCGTACACCAGGCTTGCGAACCTGCTTCCGATCTCATTCTTCAGAAGATAGGTGTCTCTGTCCAGGATCAGTTCCTCCAGCTGTTCGTGGGCGGCGTAAATGATGGTGCCGCCGGGGGTCTCGTAGACTCCGCGGCTCTTCATGCCCACCACTCTGTTTTCGACTATGTCCACGATTCCGATGCCGTTTTCCCCTCCAAGCTTGTTGAGGGTCCTGATCACATCGGAGAGCTTCATCTTCTGCCCGTTTACCGAAACGGGTATGCCTTTTTCGAATTCCATGGTCACGTGAGTCACTTTGTCGGGGGCTTTCATGGGCGTCACTCCCAGGACCAGCATGTGGTCGTAGTCGGGGGCGTTGCCCGTATCCTCAAGTTCAAGCCCTTCGTGGCTGATGTGCCATATATTTCTGTCGCGGCTGTAGCTGTTGTCGGCAGAGAAGGGGAGATTGATGTCGTGCTGCCTGCAGTATTCAAGCTCTGATTCCCTTGAATCCATGTTCCACTTGGGGTCGCGCCAGGCTGCTATTATCCTCAGGTCGGGGGCGAGGGCCTTTATTCCCAGTTCAAAGCGGACCTGGTCGTTCCCTTTTCCCGTGGCGCCGTGGCAGATGGCTGTGGCGCCTTCCTTTCTTGCGATCTCCACAAGCTTCTTTGCGATGAGGGGCCTGGCCATCGATGTGCCCAGAAGGTACCTGTTCTCGTAGACGGCGTGCGCCTGTATGCAGGGAGCGATGTACTCGTCGCAAAATTCATCCACCACGTCCAGCGTGTATTCCTTCACTGCGCCGGTGGAAAGCGCCCTTTTGTCCAGATCCTTTGTCTCCGATTCCTGACCCACGTCTATGCATACGGCTATGACGTCATAGTCGTAATTTTCCTTGAGCCAGGGAATAATGACGGTTGTGTCCAGACCGCCCGAATATGCGAGAACTACCTTTTCCTTCATTGTAAAAAACCTCCTGATACTTTAATGTAGGTGTAGCCAAAATACCCGAAAATTATATGATAATAAGGTAGATAATGCAAGCCCGTGATGCGCTTTGGCATCCGGTTGTAAATCCCGGTAAAGGTCGTAAAATTTGCATATTACAGGTGACACTTCGGCCCTGTTGTGATAAAATACTGTTTTTAGCAGGCTGCGGCGCCGGAAGGGGGACGGTTTCAGCCCGGTACGCGGCGGTCTGCGGTGCGAGGTTTTTATTATCGGGGAGAAAAGTCATGATCAAGGCAGGCGTTATAGGGGCCACGGGATATGCGGGCTCCGAACTCATCAGATTATTGTCGGGCCACCCGGAAGCTGAGGTTTCCTGGATAGGCTCAAGGTCCAGGGAAGGGGAGCCCTTCCACCGTCTTTACGGAAATATGTATCAGGTGGAGGAGATCAGCTTTTCAAACGACGACCTTTCGAAAGCCCTGGATTCCTGCGATGTGCTGTTCACGGCCACGCCTCAGGGCTATGCGGCCTCCATTGTGAACGGGGATCTTTTGAAAAAGGTGAAGCTGATAGATCTTTCCGCGGATTTCAGGATAAAGGATGTGTCTGTTTACGAGAAGTGGTACGGGATAGAACATAAGGCTCCCGGATTTCTCGGAGAAGCCGTTTACGGGCTTTGCGAGCTGGCCAGAGACCGGATCGGCAGCGCCCGCATCATCGCAAATCCGGGCTGTTACACCACCTGTTCCATCCTTTCCTGCTACCCTCTTGTAAAGGAGGGGATCATAGATCCGGATACCCTTATAATAGACGCGAAAAGCGGGACCTCCGGCGCAGGCCGGGGAGCTAAGGAAGCGAACCTCTTCTGCGAGGTAAATGAAAACATAAAAGCTTACGGCGTCGCCACCCACAGGCATACTCCGGAAATAGAGGAGCAGCTGTCCTACGCGGCCGGGAGGGAGATCACCGTCAGCTTTACTCCCCATCTTGTGCCCATGAACAGGGGGATACTGGTGACTGCTTACGCATCTCTCAGGAAGAAGAGCGACGGGACCGTGCCGGATACCCGAGAACTCCTCGGTATCTACGAAAAGTATTACGGAAAAGAGCGTTTTATCCGCATCCTGCCTGAAGGGGTGTGCCCCGAGACCAGATGGGTGGAGGGAAGCAACTTCACGGACATCGGCATCAGGGCGGATGAACGCACGGGCCGCGCAGTGATCATGGGCGCGCTGGACAATCTGGTAAAGGGCGCCGCCGGGCAGGCCGTGCAGAACATGAATCTGCTGTTCGGACTTCCGGAATCCACAGGCCTGGAAGCAGCGCCTCTGTTCCCGTGAGCGGCAGGATCATAATCAGGGAGATGTCGCCGGAGGATTACCCGAAGGTGAGGAAGCTCTGGGAGAGTATCCACGGTCTTGCTATCAGGAGCATGGACGATTCCCGTGAGGGAGTGGAGATGTTCCTCAGGCGTAATCCCGGCACCTCGGTGGTGGCGGTGGATACGGAAGAGGATCAGAGGATCGTCGGCGGGATCCTGTGCGGAAATGACGGCAGGGAAGGCAGACTGTACCATGTCTGCGTCGCCGAGGAGTACCGGAGGAAAGGCATCGGCAGGCGGATGGTGTCGGTCTGCGCGGAGAAACTGAAAAACCTGGGCATAAACAAGATATCCCTTGTGGCTTTTTCCAACAACAACGCCGGAAATGAATTCTGGCACGACACCGGATGGAGGGACAGGGGAGACTGCAACAGTTATGACCTTGTGCTCAACGAAAACAATATCATAACCAAAAATGACTGATACGGGGAACGACCCGGGGATGGAGAAGAAATGAACGAAAAAATGATGGATGTGGCTCTGTTTAAAGCGCAGACTCTGGTGGAGGCGCTCCCTTACATCAGAAAGTTCAATCGCAAGATAGTCGTGATAAAGTACGGCGGCTCCGCCATGAAAAGCGACGATCTGAAGAATTCGGTCATAGAAGATGCCACTCTTCTGAAGCTTGTGGGCTTTAAGCCTATTCTGGTCCACGGCGGCGGTAAGGAGATAAGCGAATGGGTGGAAAAGACCGGAGGAGAGAGCAGGTTTGTGAACGGTTTCAGGGTGACGGACAAGCATACCATGACCGTGGCTGAAATGGTCCTGAACCGCATCAATAAAGAGCTTGTGGCCAGGATCGAGGCCCTCGGCGTCAAAGCCGCGGGGATCAGCGGCAAGGACGGAGGATTGCTCCGGGTGACGAAAAAGATGCCTGACGGCCAGGATATCGGCTACGTGGGAGATGTGGAAAAAGTGGATGCGGAGATACTGTTCGACCTTCTCGAAAAGGATTTTCTCCCCGTCGTCTGCCCCGTGGGCATGGACAGTTCTTACGAGTCCTACAACGTGAATGCTGACGACGCCGCCTGCGCCATCGCAAAGGCTGTAAACGCGGATAAACTGGTGTTCCTCACCGACATCGGAGGACTTTACAGGGATGTGAATGATGAGAGCACCAAGATCTCAAGGCTCACCATTTCCGAAGCTGACAAGCTTATAGAAAGCGGGATGGTGGGTGGAGGCATGCTCCCCAAGCTTTCCAACTGCACTGAGGCGGTGAGAGGGGGAGTGAACAGGGTCCATATCCTGGACGGCAGGGTTCCCCATTGCCTTTTGCTGGAGATATTCACCGACCATGGCGTCGGAACCATGTTCTTCCACGATGATGAGCTCTGAGACGGAGACCGTTCTTCAGGTTCGGGAGAAAAGGAGCCGTCGGGCATGACAAAGGGCTGATAAAAAAGGTCAAAAACGGATAAAGGGATGAATGATATGGGAATGAACGAATATATCGAACAGGCGGAAAAGGATCTCCTCCACACCTATAACCGGTACCGGATAGTCATTGACAGGGGAGAGGGCATGAACCTCTACGATACCGAAGGAAAGAGGTATCTGGACTTTGTGGCGGGCATCGCCGTATTTGCTCTGGGTTACGGCGTTAAGGAATACAATGACGCCCTGAAGGAACAGATAGATAAGATCATCCATACCTCAAATTACTACTACAATGTCCCGGCCATAGAGGCGGCGCGGGCGCTGAAAAAGGCCGGCTCCATGGACCGGGTCTTCTTCACCAACAGCGGCGCCGAAGCCATAGAGGGGCTTTTGAAAACGGCGAGAAAGTACGGCTATCTGAAGGACGGCAGGACCGACCATGAGATAATAGCCATGAACTCATCCTTTCACGGCCGCACCTTCGGCGCTCTGTCCGTCACGGGGAACCCGGCTTACAGGACAGCCTTTTCTCCCATGATCGGAAACATCAGATTTGCAAAATACAACGATCTGGAGAGCGTAAAAGCATTGGTGAACGACAAAACGATCGCGGTCATCATGGAGACTGTCCAGGGTGAAGGCGGCATAAGGCCTGCCACGGAGGGATTCCTGAAGGGAGTGAGAGAACTCTGCGATGAAAAGGGCCTTCTGCTCATGCTTGACGAGATACAGTGCGGTATGGGCCGCACCGGTTATATGTACGCATGGCAGAAGTTCGGAGTGAAACCCGACTGTATGGCCACAGCCAAGGCTCTTGGCTGCGGGGTTCCGGTCGGAGCCTTTATGATGACGGAGGATGTGGCGGCCCGTTCACTTACGGCAGGGGACCACGGAACCACCTACGGGGGAAACCCGCTGGCCGGAGCGGCTGTCAGGAAGGTCCTGGAGATATTTGAGAGGGACGATATCTGCGCCCATGTCCGCGAGACCGCGCCTTATCTGGAGGAAAAGCTTGAAGAGGTGTGCCGCCGGTACGACTTCATTACGGAAAGAAGGGGCTCGGGCTTCATGCAGGGCCTCGAGTTCACAAAACCCGTCGGCGAGGTCATCGAGAAGGCCGTATCCAAGGGGCTCATAGTGATCAACGCCGGAAAAAACGTGCTGAGATTCGTTCCGCCTCTCATCGCGGGGCAAAGCGACATAGATGAAATGACCGGCATGCTCATCGAAAGCATAGAGGAGACTTTGTGAAAAGACCTGTAGGGCTGTTCATATGGGTGAGCCTTGCTGTTATTTGCATTTCCGCTCTGCTTTATGCGGGGAAGACCGGAAGGCTGCCTTCCTACAGGGATTCTGTCAGCGGCAATTCGGCTCCGAGGGTTGTGCCGAAGGAGACGGTGAAGCTCTGGTACACGGACAGCGATCTCACAAATTATCTTGAGAGCGCTTCGGTAAAATTCAATTCCGAAAGCGGACGCCAGGAGAGAGTGGAACTCAGGCTTTGCGAGGAGGGGGATTTTGTAAAGGCGATCTATGATGCTTCCGTAAAGGGCGAGGATTTCCCCGATATTTACGTGCTTAGCAACGACTCCTTTGAGAAAGCGTATCTGTCGGGACTCGCGAGGGAGATCACCGGGGACGACGCTGTAGCCGTAATGGACGCCTACCCCGGGAGCGCCGTAAATGCTGTGACCTACAAGGGCCATATCCTGGGATGTCCCTGGTATTATGATACGGCTGCGCTTATCTACAACAAGACCTTTCTTCTGGACTGGGCCGAAGACAAGCTCCTTATGGAAACTGTGACGGAAGGCGATCTGAACGAGGCTCAGACGGAGACCTCCGAGGTCACGGAGATCCCCGAGATCTCTCCCGAAGACACGGAAGCGTACCTGGCGGAACACATTCCTCATAACATGGAAGATCTGCTGTTCTTTTCAAACGACTACAACGCTCCCGACACTCTGGATTCCGTTTTCAAATGGGACGTCAACGATGTGTTCTTCACTTACTTTTTCGCGGGAGACTCCATGAATGTGGGCTCCGAGACCGGCGACGACCCGTCGGTGATGGATATCTATAACGAGAAATCCGTTCTCGCCCTTAAGGGGTTTCAGATGCTTAACCAGTTCTTCTCCTTCGATTCAAGGGACGTGAACTATGATCAGGTGGTTTCCGACCTTATCGACGGAAAACTCCTGTTTACGGTATGCACAACCGACGTGCTGAGGACCATACGGGAAAAAAAGAAAGCAGGGGAGTGCGCGTACGAGTTCGGCGCGGCCCCTCTCCCTGACATTACCGCGGAAATAAAGGCCAGGCCTCTTTCGGTCACCGACGCCCTTGTGATAAACGGCTACAGTGAGAAAGCATCCAACGCAAGGGCGTTTATCGAATTCATCACTGGCCTTCCCGCGGATGAATTGTACGAAGCCACGGGAAAGACCTCCGCCCTGACCTCCTGTACTTTTTCGGATCCATCAATGGAGGCTTTCAGGACCAGTTACGAGAACTCCGTTCCCGTCACGAAGATGACCCGGACCGGGAACTTCAGGATCAGGATGGAAGCGGCGCTCATGAGGATATGGGACGGGGAGGATCCGAACCTTGTCCTCAGGGAATTGTCCTACGACATGAACCGGCAGACCGGCGCGTCTCTCGAGGAGCCCGAACTGCTGGATGTCAGGGAGGTCCCTTATGAGATGGGCACTGAAGAGTAGTTGCCAACATTGATCCGATATTGTAGAATGAGCGGGTGGGATTCCTGTTATCCGGAGATCGGAGCGGAAAATGAGATCGCAGGATGCAGGTGTTGTTATCTTGATTTGTATGGCCGTCCTTTCTCTGTGCGGCTGTACCTCTAAGGCGGAGCTTTTGTCCGATGCCTCTGCCGGAACCTTGATCGTCGAAGAGACAAAGGTTTTCGACATGTCTGAAGACAGCGGGGATGCTGTTTCTGAGGAGAAAGCTCCGGAGGATATTTACGTTCATGTGTGCGGGGCTGTCAGAAACCCCGGATTATACCGGCTGCCGCCGGGAAGCAGAGTGTCTTTCGCGGTGGATGCCGCCGGAGGGTTTGAAGAGGACGCGGACCGGGAATATATCAATCTGGCTGCTGTTTTGCTGGACGGCGTGAAGATAGACGTTCCCACCGTCGAGGAAAGCAGCGCCCTGATGAAGACGGGCGCGTCTCCCGATTCCGCCGCCGGAGTAAGCGCCGTTACGGGGGATCCCCTTCAGGCTTCCGGAAGCGGCGGACAGTCTCTCGTAAATCTGAATACGGCCGATGAGACCGAACTTCAGAGCATAAGCGGGATAGGGCCTTCGAAAGCCAGAGCCGTGGTCAGATACAGGGAGGAGCACGGACCGTTTTCGGACATATCGGAGATAATGAATGTGAGCGGTATCGGCAGTTCGACTTACGAAAGGATAAAGGATCAGATCACGGTATAAGGGGAAGAAATGAGCAGGATACTGGTAGTGGATGATGAAAAACTGATCGTGAAGGGCATAAAGTACAGCCTCGAACAGGACGGAATGCAGGTGGAAACTGCCGGTGACGGAGAAGAAGCCCTGGAGAAGTTCTCTGCCGGCGGTTTTGACCTGATCCTGCTGGATGTGATGCTGCCAAAGCTCGACGGCTTTGCCGTGTGCCAGAGGATAAGGGAAGAGTCCGGTGTTCCCATCATCATGCTGACAGCCAAGGGCGATGATATGGACAAGATCCTGGGGCTGGATAACGGCGCAGACGATTATATCACAAAGCCCTTTAACATACTTGAGGTGAAGGCCAGGATAAAGGCCATTCTCAGAAGGACTTCTCCCGAGGTTTCCCAGAAGCCTCAGGGATCCGGGATAGTGTCCGGAGATCTCAGGCTGGATACCGAGAACCGCAGGATCTATGTCAAGAACAGGGAGATCAGTCTCACCGCAAAGGAATTCGATGTTCTGGAACTTCTGGCATCCAATCCGGGCAAGGTGTACAGCAGGGTGGAACTGCTCCACACCGTGTGGGGCAGGGATTATCCCGGCGATGAACGCACCGTGGACGTGCATATCAGGAGGCTCAGGGAAAAGATAGAGGAATCTCCGTCAGAACCCAGGTATGTCCGCACCAGATGGGGGATCGGATATTATTTTGCCTGAAAAGGTAAAAACCGCTTTCAGAAAACTCCTTCGCCGTACCAGAAGTCTGCGGCTCAGACTCTTTGTGATCATTTTTTCCGTTGCGCTCATACCCTGTATCATAATGAGACACGCCCTCACTTCAAATTACATGGAGCAGGGAGTCTCCGTCAGGATCTCCACGGTCACGGCCCAGATGGACACCATCGCCGCTCACCTCATAACCTACAATTACCTTGAGGAGGAGGCAAGTGAGGTGATAGATGCCGAACTTGCACAGATAAGCGCTCTTTACGACGGCAGGATCGTGATCATCGGGCCGGATCTCAGGATACTCAGGGACACCTACGATATCTCCACCGGGAAGACCCTGATCGCTGAAGAGGTCATAACCTGTCTGACCGACGGGACCGGCGTGTCCCAATATGACTCCAACAACGGCTACATAGAGATAGTCACGCCCATAAAGGGCCCCTCCACCGATCCGGAGGAGGATGGCGCGGACGCGGGAGCCCAGGTGGTAAGGGGGGTCATGCTGACCTCCGTCTCCACGGATACCATTGCCGCCACAAGAGACCGTCTGGCTGTCCAGGGGATAATCGTTGAGACCCTGACCATCATCATCGTGCTTTCCCTCGCCCTGTTCCTGTCCCTGGCCATAACCGTTCCCTTCAGGCGGCTGGCAAAGGAGATGCTGAACGTCAGGGCCGGCTATTCCAACGAACCCATCCACATTAATAACACCCTGGAGACAAGGCAGATATGCGATTCCTTCAATACCGTGCTGGAAAGGGAAAAGGCCCTTGACGACTCAAGGGAGGAATTTGTGGCAAATGTGTCCCACGAGCTTAAGACCCCCATCACGTCAATGAAGGTGCTGGCTGATTCCCTTGTTTCACAGGAAGACGTTCCGGTGGAGATGTACAGGGAGTTCATGAAGGATATCGCGGGTGAGATCGAGAGGGAGGACCGTATGATAAACGACCTCCTGACCCTCGTCAGAATGGACCGGCAGGCGGCGGTGGAACTGGATGTGAGGGAGACCGACATCAACGCATTGACCGAAACGGTTCTGAAACGTCTCAGACCCCTTGCCGGCAAGCGTGATGTGGAGCTGGTGTTTGAGAGCGTGAGGAGCGTCACGGCGTCCGTTGACGACGTAAAGATCACCCAGATGCTCATGAACCTGGTGGAGAACGCCATAAAATACAACAAAGAACACGGCTGGGTGAGGGTGGTGCTCGATGCGGATCACCAGTCCTTCACCCTGACGGTGGCGGATAACGGCATCGGCATTCCCGAGGAGGATCTGACCTCCATCTACGAAAGATTTTACAGGGTGGACAAATCTCATTCCCGGGAGATAGGAGGGACCGGACTGGGACTTGCCCTTGTGAGGAGCGCCGTGATAATGCATCATGGTATCATTGACTGCACCAGTACGCCCGGAGAGGGGACAACTTTTACGGTCACCATACCTTTGAACTATATAAAGCTATGAAAACGCCGAAAACAATAAAGACGATAATTGCATATCTGATCCTGTTTTCCATCCTGGTCAACGGCTGCGGAAGTAAAGGGGCCGGGGATGAAAGGCCTTTCTTTGTCCGTGTTTACTATCTGGGGAACAGCGGGAAGAGGATCTCTTTCGAGGAATACGAGCCCGCGGCCCGGGGAGGGACCGATCTGGTGGAGGAACTTCTGGATGAAATGGAGCAGCAGCCCGGTGATAAGACCCTGGTGCCCGTCCTTAATGACACCTTCTCCATCAACTCCTATTTTCTGAACTACGACGGGCTGACCATAGATTTTGACAACAGCTATCTGACGCTGGACAGTATTACGGAGGTGCTTACCAGAGCGGCCGTGGTGCGGACCCTGACTCAGGCAGAGGGAGTGTCCTCTGTGACTTTCACGGTCAACGGAGAGCCTCTCCTGGACCCGAAGGGGAAACCCTACGGCCCCATGAATGCGGATCTCTTCGTGGATAATCCGGGAACCGAGATCAACAACTACGAACGGACGACCCTTAAGCTGTATTTTGCAAATAAGGAGGGAGACCGGCTCCTGGCTGCGGAGAGGATAGTGGTCTACAATACCAATATCTCCATAGAAAAGCTTGTGCTGGAACAGCTGATATCCGGGCCGGAAACGGAGGGCCTGTATCCGGTGATAAACCCGCAGACAACGATAATGGGGGTGATAGTCAGAGATGGGGTATGTTATGTAAACCTGAGCTCCAGCTTCCTTACACAGCCTTACAATGTTTCAACGGATGTGGCCATTTATTCCATAGTCAATTCGCTCACGGAACTCACCAGCGTCCGCAGGGTACAGATAGCAGTCGACGGTGAGAACGATATGCTCTACATGAACACCACTTCACTGTCCGAAACCTATGAGAGGGATCTGAGCCTGGTGGAATGAGGGGTCAGGTGCCTTCGGCAATGAGGATCTCAAAGGCGATCCTGTCCGGAAGCATGCCCGTCTTTATGTCCGACTGTGCCTTGGCGCATTTTTCCAGTCCCGCGATCAGAGATGAACGGGTCGTGGCCCTGGCCCTCTTTATGTAGCGCCAGGCTATGAAGGGCATGCATTTGAGGAGGGGCTTGATCTCATCGTCGGCGAGACCCCGGTCCAGCCCGTCCCTTGCCGCCAGGAGCAGATTATAATCTCTTATGACCAGAGAGAGCAGCTGAAGAGAGTTTCTGCCCAGAGCAAGCATATCGCGGTACATCCTCATGGCGTCCATCTGCCTTCCGGAGGACATTGCTTCCACCATATCGAATACCTTGTCTTCGGGATTCCTGACGCAGATGCTCTTCACGTCGGAAAGAGTCACCTTTCCGGTCTCAAAGCAGTATCCCCTGAGCTTTTCCAGCTCTTTCACGGCCGTCCAGAGATCCTCTCCCGTGTAGGAGACGAGTTCCGAAACGGCAGCAGGCTCGATGTCCATCTCCATGCGTTTTGCTTCCTTACGCACTGTTTCCTTAAGCTCTGACGCTTTCAAAAAGGGGAATTCAGTGACGGTCCCGGCCTTCAGGACCTGTTTGTAGAGGGAGGTCCTTTTGTCGACATCCGTCTCTTCAAAGACGATGACGCAGGTGTCCGGAAGGGAGCCTATGATGGATGAAAGGGTACCCGCTATGCCTGATGAGGAGACTTCTTCATCCTTTTGATCATCGATTTCCGTGGCCGCTTTTGAACTTTTTGGCTTGAAAAAGCCGCTTCCGCTGATCTCTATCACTCTTTTGCCGGAAAAGAATGGCATGGTCTCCGCGATCTCTCTTATTTCCCTGAGGGTCTTTGCCGAATCGGCAAATGTTCCCACGAACCGGGACGCATTTATGTTTTCGTGGACAGACGCCGTTACCTTCCGTATATTCCTGCCGTAGCGGCTCACAAGAAACTGCTCCGGTCCGTAGAGCAGGTACACTCCCTTAAGATCTCCGTTCCTTATGTCGTTCAACAGTTTTTCTTTTGTGACTGCGGGCATGGTTCCTTTCCCCTTCACCGATTATTTTCGGAAATCCCACATGACAGCTCTCTCAGTGGGAAAACGATCACCGGGATATTTTATCATATGGCGGCGGCAGGGTCAAAGACAGCATTGCGGCCCGGCGCCGGCATGCGCATACAAAGTTTGGCGTGCGGGTTTCGATTTCCTCTCAATTGTGGTATCCTGTACCTGTGAGCGCAGTTCCGGGTTTTTATTTGTGTGATAAGCCGGGAACGCTTGACGGTCATGTTTTTTGGGGGTTACAGGATGAAGCGGCACTGCTTGTCCGGGTATCTGCGGGATAAGCCTTCGGCGCCTCGTCCTGTGATATGCGTTTGATCCGGAAATAAGGACCAAGGGGAGGTTCCTGAGGGATGTCGGGTTCTACGGGCAGGGCATTGAGAGAGTATTTCAGGGGTATAACCGGAAAGAAGGATTTTAAGAGGCTCTTATATGCAGGGGCACTGGTCGCCTTTCTTGCTGCGGTCTTCTTTTTTGTGCTGTCAAAACAGGCCGCAAAGGTCAGGATTTATGAGTTTAAGGGGACGGGTATCAATACCAGGCAGGATTCCCTTGTTCTCAGAATGACGGTCCCGGAGGACAAGATATGGAAGGACAGCACCAACTACCCGGAGAAGCCCTTCGGCGCCCAGTATGAATTCTTCCTTTCGAATTCCGGCTCCCGGACCATGAAAGACTGGACCGTCCGTATGGATTTTAATGAGGAGCCCGAGATCAACAGTTGCTGGAACGGTGAGTTTGAGGTGGTGGGAAAGAGCATCCTCTTTAAGCCGGATAAATTCACCGAGTCGTTTAAAGACGGCGACCCCACCAAGTTCGGCGCGGTCCTCTATTCCCGTAAGATGCTCTCCCTGACCGGCTACGGTATCACCTGCCGCCTGCAGCCCAATCTCCGGACCATGCCTTTGTTTTATATCATCCTTCTGGCGGGCTTCCTGTGGCTCCTGGCGTTTCTTTCGTTCTCCCTGTCCTACGCCAGGATCGAGAGTATCAGATACCTGAGAAAGAGGGATACGCTGGTGATCGAACAGTCCATCCGGACCTTTACCAGCTTTATCGATGCAAAGGACACCTACACCCGCGGCCATTCGGTGAGGGTGGCGATCTACGCCAGGGAGATCGCGAGGCGGGCGGATATGGATGAAGAGGAGCAGAACATGCTGTATTATGAGACCCTGCTCCATGACGTGGGAAAGATCAGCATCCCCGATTCCATCCTTCAGAAGCCCGGACGACTGACTCCCGAAGAATTTGAGGTGATAAAGACTCACCCCTCAAAGGGAAATGAGATGTTAAGGGCCTTTACCGCGATCCCGAATATCAGGGACGGGGCTCATTATCATCATGAGAGGTACGACGGCAAGGGCTATCCCATGGGCCTTAAGGGCGCCGATATCCCCGTCCACGCCAGGATAATATGCGTGGCGGATTCATTTGACGCCATGAGCTCCCTCAGAAGCTACAGGGCCCCTTTTGACAACAAGAGGATAATAGAGGAATTGCAGACAAATTCGGGAACACAGTTTGATCCCGCCTATGTCAGGATCATGGTGGACATGATAAATGACGGTTTTACCGACAAGATCAGATACGAATACGGCGCGGACGGAGAATGATAAGGGAGGGATGATCGTAAAGCCATGAACAGGAGTGAACTTCAGGAGATCAAAAGACGCTGGAAATACGGAGAATGCACATTTGAAAAGATGATCTGCGCCTGTACCGATATCGACGGCGGGATAGTGACCAGCACCAGGCGGTTTCTGACGGAGCCTGACGAACTGCAGAAGCAGGTCCTCTCATTTGTAAATAAAGCATTCGGCACGGGTTCTGATCTGGATGTGCCCGGCGGTGATATGGAAAAGCTGCTCAAAGGGTTTCTGAACGATTCGCCGGATGAGTCTCTCGCCGAGACCTTTGCCTCCATGGTAAACACCGCTTTCAGGGAAAATGACGACTTGACGCGCCACATGGTGATAGCGCTGACCGATTCCTATGATGTGCCTGAGCGGACCTCTAACCGGGAAAAGACCGGAGAGTCCGACGAGGTTTTCCGCCACGCGCTGATCCTTGTCTGCAATGTCAGAAGCTCTAAGGGCGGGATAGAAGTGACGGACGAGGGCATCAGGACCGCGGATGTGTTCCAGATGGTGGATTCCCCGTCGGCAGCCTTTATTTACCCGTCATTTGCGGACAGGATGACTAATTATGACCTTATCCACTGCTCTGTAAAAAAAGAACCGGATATCCGGATGGTGAATTCGGTTTTTGAATCTTCCCTTGAGTATCAGCCTCCCGTAAAGAAGACGAGGGTGGCTCCCGTGGGACCGGAGGGGGATCATCCCGTAAATGTGGTGCTCACCGACGTGCCCTTTGACGAGGATCATCCCAACGCCGTGAGACAGGGAAACGCGCTGGATGCTGAAGCTTCGGGTGCGGATATCCCTTCACTGGACAGCGGCGGGACCAATTATATCCCCGGAATGAGCAGGGTTGAGGACAAGCCCGGAGACAACGACGGGAAAAAGAGAGGCGACGACAGCGGTGAGAGCAATATTTACGAGAGGACCGCAGAAACCCGGCAGAGAGTGTCTCTGGCGGGCATGAGCCTTCCCGTGGCAAGGGTCGGGGGAGAGAGCTACTGCCTCCTTACCCTGAGCGAACTTGAGAAGCTGAAAAGCCTTCTGGGGGAGAAGTGATCCCCGAAACTACCTGTCTTCCCTGAAATAAGAGAGCCCCAGACTTGCCGGCGGCTGGTCTTCGGGTCTGTTCCTGAAGCTTGTAAATACGAGCACCACGATGGTGACCACGTAAGGGATGACCTTCACCAGCTCCTGAGTCGCTCGGGTGAGCCCGGGGAGATAGATGTAAAGGATGTAGAGAGCGCCGAAGGCAAGGGATCCCCAGATGGCGTTAAGGGGATTCCAGAGAGCCAGAATGACCAATGCGACGGCGAGCCAGCCTCTGTCTCCGAAACTGTCGTTACTCCATGTACCTCCCAGATATTCCATCACGTAATACAGTCCTCCCAGTCCTGCAATGGCGCAGCCTGCAATGGTGGCTGTATATTTGTATGCGGTGACGTTGATCCCGGCGGCATCCGCGGCCGCGGGATCCTCTCCGGCGGCCCTGAGGTTCAGCCCTCTCCGGGTCTTGAACAGCACGTACCATACCAGCACGGATATGACCAGGGAGGCATAGGTCAGAAAACCGTATCCGAAGAGAAGCTTTCCCACAACGGGAATATCGGACAGGAAAGGCAGTTTTGCCTGATAAGCCGAAGCGGAGGTGGCTACGGAGATCTGTCCCACGCCCCCGGCTATCTTTGAAACGGAACCGCCGAAAAAGTTGCCGAAGCCCACACCGAAGGTGGTGATGGCGAGTCCCACCACGTTCTGATTTGCTCTCAGGGATACGGTCAGGAAGGAGTAGAGCAGTCCTCCCAGAGCGCTCACCAGAAGGGCGCAGATCAGGGAAATGATCATTCCCGCCACAGGGCTCGGGTTATCCGTGGAATGTTCGTAAAAGAACGCCCCCATCAGCCCCGAGATCCCTCCCATGTACATGATACCCGGGATCCCCAGATTCAGGTTTCCGCTTTTCTCTGTGATGATCTCACCCGTTGCTCCGAAGAGAATGGCAATACCCTGGCCGATGGCTTTTGTTATAAAGGTTATGAGCATAGTCATGAGGCGTTTTCCTCCGTATCGCCGGAATCCGTGCGTTCCAGCTTATAGTTGATGAAGAATTCGCAGCCGATCAGGAAAAACAGGAGGATACCCGTGATTATGTCGGATGCGTTTTCGTTCAGACCGAACTGGGAAGCGATCTGGATGGCTCCCTGCTGCATAAATGAAAGAAATGCCGAGATGACCAGCATCGCTATGGGATTGAATTTGCTCATCCAGGCTACGATGATGGCCGTAAAGCCGCGCCCTCCCGCGGTGCTGGTGGATATGGTGTGGCTCGCTCCGCCTACTATCACAGCTCCGGCCAGACCGCAGATGGCGCCGGACAGCATCATGGTGCGGCATATGACCTTCTTCACGTTTATCCCGGCGTATCTGGCAGTACGGACGCCCGCCCCTACCACGTCGATCTCATATCCGTGTTTGTCGTATTTCATGTAAAGGGTTATGCCCACGGTCACCAGAAATACAATGATCACGTTGAGAGCGTAGGCGTTTCCGAAGATTGACGGGAACCATCCGGATTTTGTGGCTCCGTTAATGATCCCCACGGTATTTGAACCCTTGGGATTCTCCCAGAGGACTATGAGACAGTTCACTATCTGGATCGCGATATAGTTCATCATGAGAGTGAAAAGGGTCTCATTTGTGTTATGGTAGGCTTTGAATATGGCGGGAATGAGGCCCCACACAAGCCCTGCCATCATGCCGCAGAGTATGAGTAGGATCGTGACCACAGCGCCCGGCATCCTGCTCCCGAAATAGATCATGACGGCAGCTGAAGCAGCGCCGCCCATAAGGATCTGGCCTTCTGCGCCGATATTCCAGAATTTCATACGGTAGGTCGGCACAAGGGCTACTGCTAGCAACAAAAGGATCACGGTTTCCCTTATGGTGACCCAGGTCCTCCTGGAACTCCCCACAGCTCCGTCGATGATGCCTGCGTAAACGCTTATGGGGTTTTGCTTTGTGATAAAGACGATCACCACAGCGCACACTATGAGGGAGAGAAGGACGGCTGTACCCCTGACAGCCATTGCTTTTCCGAGGCTTATGCCGTCACGTTTCACCACATGGAAGGCGGGGAGTTTCTTTCTTGCAGATTTATTTTCCATCTTTGCCCTCCGCTTTCTTTTTTTCCGAACTTGTCATCAAAAGACCTATTTCCTCCTTTGTGCCGGTCCTGGCATCCCTTATGCCGGATACCTTTCCGCCGGACAGCACCACTATCCTGTCCGTGAGCTGCATCAGAACGTCCAGATCCTCTATGACGCATATAACGCATACGCCTTTCTGCTTCTGGGCGTTGAGCTCGTTATAGATCGTAAAGGATGAATTGATATCAAGCCCTCTGGCAGGGTAGGCTACAAGGAGTATGTCGGGAGACAGTGAGATTTCCCTTCCCAGCAGTACTTTCTGGACGTTTCCCCCGGAGAGGCTTGAGATCCTTATCGACAGATCGGGTATCACCACCGCAAGGGATTTTATTATCGCTTTCGCGGTCTCAAGGGGCCCTTTTCTCTCCACGAATCTGCTCTTTCCGTCGCGATAACTCCTGAGCATCACGTTGTCCGGAACGTTCATGGAGGCCACAAGTCCCATCCCGAGCCTGTCTTCGGGGACAAATGAAAGAGTGACGTCCTTCCGGTCCACTTCTTTATCCCCGTCCTTTGAGAAGAAACTGATCGCGCCCGATTCGGGGGAGACGAGGCCTGCAATGGTCTCAAGCAGTTCTTTTTGTCCGCTGCCGGATATGCCGGCTATGCCCAGTATCTCTCCGCTGTTGGCTTCGAAACTCACGTCCTTCAGGGCGGGCAGGCCTTCCCCGTTCAATACCGTGAGATCCTTCAGTTTGAGGCGTTTTCTGGGCTCGGCGGGGTCGGTCCTCCATATGTCAAGGTCGACCTTTTCTCCCACCATCATCTCGGTGAGAAGGTCAACCGTCATGTCCCTGGTCGCGGCGGTGCCGGCGTTTTTTCCTTTTCTGAGCACGGTGACTCTGTCGGATATCTCCAGCACCTCGTTCAATTTGTGGGTGATTATTATTATCGAGTGTCCGTGGTCCTTCATGGAGCGGAGCACATTGAAGAGCTTGTCCGATTCCTGAGGGGTGAGGACGGCAGTAGGTTCGTCAAGTATCAGTATGTCGGCTCCGCGGTACAGAACCTTTATTATTTCCACAGTCTGTTTTTCGGAAACAGACATGTTGTAGACTTTCTTGTTGGGATCCAGTTCAAAGCCGTAATCGTGAGCAAGGCTCATAACGCTCTTTCTGGCTTTCTGAAGGCTGAAGCCGCCTTCGGGGGGATCCATGCCCAGGACTATGTTTTCCAGGGCGCTCATCACGTTTATCAGTTTGAAATGCTGGTGGACCATGCCGATCCCCAGATCGAACGCGTCGTGGGGGGAGCCTATGGAGACTTCCTTTCCGTTGACGTAGATGTGACCTTTGTCCGGAAAATAGATTCCGGAGATCATGTTCATGAGAGTGGTCTTGCCGCTGCCGTTTTCCCCGAGCACAGCCAGGATCTCTCCCTTTTTGAGTTCCAGATCCACATGATCATTGGCGGCGGTTTCGCCGAAGTATTTTGTGACGCCTTTCAGTTGCAGGGCTGTTTCCTGTGACATAGATAAATATCTCCATGTATGATCTATTGTTTATCAGGCCTGATCGGGCTGAGGCCGCGAGATCGGCCATCCGGTCCGCCGTCCGGTTACGTGCCTGCCAGGTGGCGGCTGGCTGCACCCAGTCCGTCAATCGGGGTAATGCTTCCCAATCTGACAACAACGGGCAGGAGGAGTATCACCCCTCCTGCCCGGGTTTCTCAGACCGTAAACAACTGCTTACTGCTGCGCGGTGATACCGTCGATCCTCAGATCAAAGGCAGGAGCGCTGGCGAGTTCCGACTCGTGGAAGTAGCCGTCAGAGACATACTGTCCGTACTTCTCGTAATCCCCGCCGCCTGCGATGAGGTCTTCGATGGATTTTCCGCCCACGGTAAAGGTGGAGGTGTCGAAAACGTGAAGAGTGCCTGCCTTGAGGGCGCTTTCAGTTTCGTCGACCTTTGCCTGAGTACCTTCCGCGGCCACCTTTTCATTTATGGGGAAGATGTAGACTGCTCCGGAGTTGTAGCCGTCGGCCCAGTCAACGGGGACGCTTTCTCCCTTGGAAACAGCCGTTACCGCCTGCTCATAGTACACGCCCCAGTTGTTTGATGAAGAGGTCAGGGCAACATCGGGAGCAACGCTTGTCATGTCCACATTGTAGCCGACACAGGGCACCTTCTCGGCTTCGCAGGTGGAAGGAGCTCCGGTGGTGTCCGCGTGCTGGCTGATGAGAACGCACTTATCGGCGATGAGCTGGCTGGCTACTTCAGCCTCGGCTGACATATCCGCCCAGCTGTTGGTATATTTGACTTCCATGGTGGCTGAAGGAACAATGGAACGCACTCCCAGGAAGAATGAGGTGTATCCGGATACCACTTCGGCATAGGGATATGCGCCCACATAACCGATCTTTGCTTCATTTTCCTTGATGGTGCCGTCCTTGATCATGGCGTCGAGCTTCATTCCTGCTACAACGCCTGTGACATAACGCGCTTCGTAGATCTTGTCGAAATAGTTGTGCATGTTGGGAAGCCCTGACGATGCTGCCTGGTAACCCGTTGCATGGAAGAACTGGATGTTGGGATATTCGCCTGCGGCCTGGATCAGATAATCCTCATGACCGAAGGAAGTGGCGAAAATTGCCGTGCAGCCCTGTTCTGCAAGGTCCACTGCCGCATCATAACAGGATTCGTCTTCGGGGATATTGGTCTTTTCTATGACCTGATCGTCGGAAAGACCGAGGGCGGACTTCATTTCCGCAACCCCCTTCATATGCGAGGCGGTGTAGCCTTCATTTTCATCTCCGATGTAGATAACGCCGACCTTGAGAGCCGATGTATCAGTTGCCGCGGGCGCCGCATCGGTTGCCGCGGGCGCTGCGTCGGCTGCCGCGGGCGCTGCTTCAGATGCAGCGGGTGCAGCAGGTGCTGCCTCCGGCGCAGGCGCTGAACCTCCGCAGGCTGTCAGTGACGCTGCGAGGCACAGACCGAATAACGCTGCTGTGATCTTCTTTTTCATTTTTCTCCTCCCTTTCGGATCCCGAGCGACAGGAAGCACAGGCATCGGATTGCGTTCAGGCTCACCGTTTTATCCCTCAAACAGCGGTAAAAGCCGCCGTCCCCGGCGAAACCGGCGCACTGCCTTTTGATGATTCGGCTGCAGGGATGCGTTCAATCCCCCTCAGTCCGAGGCTTACGCCGTTTCTTCGGTGAGACCGGTGAGCAACGCGTTCATGATTAAAACTGCCTGACACGCACACCCATCCATTTCCTGGTATGTCCGGAATCCATTACAAATGTAACAAAACGGACTTCTGTTTACGCGTGTTTTCACACACTTGTGCATTGTAGAACAAGATCGGTCTCTTTTCAATGATCTTATGTAAATCAGAACGCGGAAATAATTCCCGGGACCTGTTCGCGGGAATATGCAGGATACGTCTTGCCGCAGGGCACATGGAAATAACGCTTGTGGAGATCGTTTAAGACATGTCAGCACGAACGCAGCGGCCGATGAAGCTGGTATCCCCCGCCTTCAGATATGGAGAGCGTCGTCAATAAGGGGCTGTCCTGAATGTAATGCCGTCTTCTTCGCTCATGGACTCTATTATGGCGACAGAGGTTACGTCATATCCGGAATTTCTCAGATTGCGGCCGCCCTCCTGAAAGCCTTTCTCAATGGCGATCCCTATGCCGGCGATCTCACATCCGGCCTGGGTGCATATATCGATCAGCCCGTGCATGGCTTTTCCTACTGCAAGGAAGTCGTCCACAAGGAGCACTTTGTCTTCAGGCCCCAGAAATTTCTTCGAAAGAGTTACGTTATAGTCTTTTCCGTAAGTAAAAGAATGAACGGTGGAAGTGAACAGATCTCCGTCCAGATTCCGGCTTTTGGCTTTCTTCGCAAAGACCACGGGAACCTTGAAGTAGCGTGAGGCGGCGCAGGCTATCGCAATACCGGAAGCTTCTACGGTAAGGATCCGGGTGACGCCTTTGTCCTTGTATTTTTCATAAAAGACCTGTCCGATCTGATCGAGCAATTCCGTATCCAACTGATGGTTCAGAAAACTGTCTACTTTAAGGATGTTTCCGGCTCTGACCTGTCCGTCTTTTTTGATGCGCTCCTCAAGAAAATTCATCGTGATCCTCCTTTTTGTACGACAACGAGACAGGGCCTCGTTCCACCGACATGTTTCCCGACCATCGAACAGATTCAGTATAACACATGCCCGTCATTTAACAAGAACATTCTATGCGGAAGTGAAGGGGCGTATAACCTGGGGATGCGTGCCTTTCACACTGACGATCCGCCCGGAAGTGAGGGGGGCGCCGTTTATTTTTCGTTCGGATCATACGGCTTGTTTTGATCGGGTATCAAGTGCGTTGGCAGAGGCAGGCATGCTGAGACAGGGTATGTTGCGGAAGGCTTTTTAAGACACGGTTCTTTGACAGTTAGTTGATTTATTTAATGGAAAGTGAATGATATAATGACAGCTAAAGAATTGATAAAAAGAATGAGAGAAGTAAAAACAGTTGAAGAAGCCAGATTGCTTCGCGAAGAAGAACAGGAGTGGATAAAAACAGCATCTGATATTGATATTGCACTGATTCGCGATAGTGGTGCAGGGGAAATGCTATTCATGTTGTGTGGTTTGTGCTTGAACGACCCTCCAAAAATGGTGTATCATTCAACTTAACGGTATATATTTGCAGGTAAAATTAATCAGCCAGACATTTTGCTGATAGAGTTGTTGAATTAATTGAAGTAAATAAAGTATAATGTTCATGAGCATTTACCGCCTTTCAGGTGTGTTTTTTAGCCAAAGACATTATACCAAAAGGGGAGGTGAATGCTCATTTCATATTTATCTCCCGAAAACAAAGGATTTATTAACAAAAAGGGGTGTCAGACTTGACACTACCAAGTTTAAAGCGGAGGTGCAGTTATGGGGTTTTTAGTTGGTTTGGTGGTTGCGGTATTAGGTATAGTCTTTATTGTCATGTACAATACGCAGAAGAAGCAGAACAAGCGGCGCACGGCCAGGGTAAAGGCTGTTTGTGCTAACATCGAGGAAAAGATTAACGGGGAGGAAGGTAATTCCATTACTCATTACACCCTTTCGTACAATGTGGACGGGAAGGATTACACTCTTTCAAATCTCGTGGGTCTGCCTCCAAAAACGGAGGCCGGGTCGGAGGTGACTGTACGTTACAATCCCCAGAATCCCCAGGATGCCGGTTATGATTTTGGAGAAGCGGCAAAGGAAAAGTATATGCTGTACGTCGGCATAGGAGTGCTGGTTCTGGGGATATTGATCATGATCATTTTTTGAGCATACTATCACCGGGGGCGGAATAAGAGGGTCGCTTGACCGCATCGGTCAACAACGCGGCAGGGCGACAGATTTACGGCCAATAAAGCGAAGAGGGATAATATAGGGTAGAATGATGTCAAACACAAAAGACAGGATAAACGCCCTCATAACAGCGCTCGATGTGACAAATGAAGATCTTGCGGGCTACGCTGGGTTTGACCGGACAAATGTGAGCCGGTTAAGGAACGGCTCCCGCAGGATAATACCCGGAAGCAGTACCGTGAGGAAACTGGTAGACGGTATTTACGATTATGCCCGTGAGGAGGGGAAGCTCCAGACCCTTTCAGATGTGACGGGATTGAGTGGCGACCTCGACGAAACCGCTATGAAGGCAGGCACCCTCCAATGGTTCTTCGAGGGGGAGATGACGGAACTGACAGACGTGTCAGCAAGCAGGACCCGTAAAAGAAGGAAGTCCGCAAGGCTCTTTGGCGATAGACTCGACCTGGCGATGAAATGGGCCGGGCTGTCAAATATCAGGCTCAGCCGTCTGATGAACGTGGACGCATCCCTGATAAGCCGCTTCAGAACAGGTGTCAGGATGCCAAAGGAGTATTCTGACATCAGTGTCAGCATGGTCGGTATCCTGTGGGACAGGATCGTTCAGAATGGCAATGTATCTGAACTGTCCCACTATGTGAATATAAAACCCGACGACGTGGACGAGGGAGTCTTCGCTGAATGGCTGATGAACCTTGGGGCTGGGGAAAATGTAGAGGTACAGGCTGTACAGAGTCTCCTGGAAACTTTCGATTCCTTTTCCCTTGAGGCTGGGACCGCATTACCTTCCTATGAAGATGTGATGAGCCGGGAGGTTGTTGAAACCGAAAGGAATCATTACATCGGCACGGAGGGGGTGAGGCTTGCTGTCATCAGGTTTCTCTCATCCGTCATCGAAGAGGGGGCCGGGGAAATCTGTCTGTATTCTGATATGAACATGGACTGGATGATCGAAAATAAGGACTTCTTTATGAAGTGGGCGGTGCTCATGAGCGAATGCGTAAAACGCGGCACCCGGATAAAGATCATTCACAACATAGACCGCAGCATTGCCGAGATGATGGAAGCGATACGGAGCTGGCTGCCCTTATATATGTCCGGGATGATAGAACCCTATTACTTGGACAGGAGGGAAAAAGAGAGATTTACCCACACTATTTTTCTGTGTCCCGGCCGTTTTGCTGTAGGATCTATGGCCGTTTCAGGCACTGAGAATGAGGCTGTGTACCATTTCCACAGGGGTGCAGAGCACCTTTCATATTTTGAAAAGGCGTACATGACGCTTTTGTCACAATCGAAGCCGCTTGTGTCTGTTCAGGTTTCAGACAAAGGGGCTTTCCCTAGTGCAACTGTGCTTTCCGATCAGTCGGATGACCTTTTGTCTGCGGAAATAGCAGTTCCCTTTAACAAGATCAGGATATATGTCACAGATTCACTTGTCCGGATTACCCAATTGGAGCATCAGGAGATATTCTTCGATTTCACCCATCCTCTTATGTGCCGTGCTTTCAGGTTTTACGCTAGAAGGCTTGGGGAGAGGTGATCGGATCGGTCTCAGAAGAGTGTCATTTCTCCGCATTCACGTCTTAAGTAAAGACAAGTCACATTTATTTCAATGACAAATTAATGTCACGCCCTGTTTTTTGTTTTTCCCGGGACGATAATAGTATTTATAGTGATCAGACTGGATAAGTGTGATAGAAAAGTGTGATAGAAAATCTTTGTCTTTCGTTATCGATCTTATAACAGTGTAGTGGAACGGAGAACAGTGCCACGTGAAATATCATCTCGAACCTGTTCCCGGCAGGCAGGCGAAGTTGAGGGATCTTAAGGATAAAGGGAAATGGAGGGAAAAACATGAATAAATCAAAACAGATAATGAGTATTATCACAGCCGCACTCCTTGTGGCGCAGTTATTTCCGGCGAACACTTTGGCATACAGGGGCGATGCCGGAGATGGGGCAAATGCTGCGGAGGAGTCTGCCCTGATCGCGGAGGAAGCCTGTAGTAGTGGGATTACAGAGGGAGAAACAGAAGCGCTTTTCCCGGCCGGGGATGCCGAAGGCTGGAAAAAGACAGGAGCCAATACGAAGTTTGGCACCGATGGCATAACGAATCCTGCTAGTGGAGCTGGTGGCTGGTGCTATGTCTACTATGGGACATGTGACAAGGAATACACAATCACGACTGGAGTCAAAACCGAGAAGAAGACTATTGGCCCAGTAAAGTACCGTGTGCTGGACAAGGAGACGGATGAATTCAACTATACTACTTTTAAGGGAAAGACAATGCTCCTTAACAGCGAAAAGGTATTATATAAAGCTATTTTTGATGATTCTAATGGGAGCTATGATTGGGATCATTGTTCTTTGAGGACTTCTCTTGATAATGATTTTACAGCCGGATTTACCAAATCTGAGTTGGATGCAGTAACGAGAAGTTATAAAACTGCAAAAGCTGAAAGAGATGGCAATGGATGGTCAGGGTTAGAAGGAGACATGGGAATCTCCTGGTCTAATAAGATCTTTTTGCTGGATGCCGGTGAAGCAACGAGGGTGAGTTACGGCTTTGCCGACAATTCAGCATATGAAAATGTAGAAGGCCATACCTGCCCCGGCAGCGCTGATGATACGCGCGAAAAAAAATCCGTGGATATAAAGAACGGCGAAAACGTGCCCGCTACATGGTGGCTCAGGAATACTAGCAGACCTAAAAATTCTTTAGTATATTACGCTGGTTACCTGGGAACGGATGGATCCCTGAACAGAGGCGAGCAGAAGAAGTCTTCAGATATGCAAGGCGTGAGTCCTGCCTTTAACGTCGATCTGTCCAAGATCCTTTTCACTTCGTTGACTTCATTAGGGACTTCGTCAGGCGCAGGAGCGGTGTACAAACTGACCATGAAAAATCCCGTTAATGATCCTGACACAGAAGGATTTATGGGGGCAGGCTATGTTTACGGCGAAGCGATCCAAAGGATTGGCAATAGTGTGGTCATCCCGTGGAATGCGGGTGGGAATCCTAACAGGATATCAATCCTCATAACCGATAAGGCTTACGATGCTGGTGATGCCGTGATCAGGCTGTATGACAGTATAGCCGAACCCGCCGAAGGCGAGGATGAAGGCGTAGGGGGCTTTACTATCCCTTCCGGTTTCAAGTCCACCGATAAGGTCTATGTAATAGGGGAAATAGCTACTGATGAGATGCATACCGATACTGCGGGCGAGCCACAGCTGGTCAATGCTGCCATTCCCACGGCTGTGACTCCTTCCAGCAAGGTTTATTTTGATCCCAACGGAACGGAAGCTACAGTGGATACGGAATACTCCACCACCGGTACGAACGGGAAGCTTGCATCTTTACCGACCCCTGTGAATACAGGCTTTGGGTTCGAGGGCTGGTTCACTCTCCCCAAGGGCGGAGAGCTGATCACAAAAGATACAGTGTTCTATACCGAAGCGACTGTCTATGCCCATTGGACAAGAAATCCTCACAGGGTTGATTTCAATGCCAACGGTGGAAAGCCCCTGGTTCCGGGATACGGGACCACGGGAGAGGATGGGAAGCTTAAATCACTTCCGACTCCTGAATATGACCACTTTGATTTTATGGGATGGTACACTGAAGCGGATGGCGGGGAGCCTGTCACGGAGGGAACCGTCTTCTCGGGGGACGCAGAGATCTATGCTCACTGGAGCTACACTGAATATACCGTAACCTTCAATCCCAATGCGGAGGGTGCGACAGTCGATCCCGGATCCGGCAAGACGGGGGAGGGCTGGGTGCTTGCTTCCCTGCCCAAGCCTGTACTGGAAAAATACGACTTCGAGGGCTGGTTCACTCTCGCTGAGGGTGGCAATCTGGTCACGAAGGACACCCAGTTCAAAAAGGACACGGAGATCTTCGCACATTGGCATCTCCACACGCCGGTTCTCTGCGGGAAGCATGCCTACCGCACCGGTGAGGCCACGGCTTCTGTCAGGTTCTATTCTGATTGTGCGGGCAGGTATTATTATATCGTGTCAGAGTCGGAGGAGATTGGATCGAAAGAGGATATCATTGATGATCCTGATGTCGAAACGGGAACAATAGATAAAGCCAGTATCATTTATATTGAAAATCCGAAGGGGCTGGGCAAAGGCGCCAGATACCTGCATACCGTGCTAGTTGGGGATGAATCGGGGTTTACAAGCGACATCCTGACTATACCCATGCCATTTGAGGGTTATTATTTCGATGATTTCGAGGCATATGAAGTCGGGACCTACGTAAACCAGTCAGGAAACCCGATGTCCCCGATAAGCCAGGATCATAATGGGAGCGGTAATGAAAACCAGAAGGTTGCTGAAAGGCCTGACGGCAACGGAAAAATGCTGAGCCTTGAGTCGAGCAAGCAAAATGATGCCTGGGCCAGCGACCAGGTTGTTTCTTTGAGCGGGATGGTTTCCGAAACAGGAAACGGAACCTATCGGCTCGAAGGCGATGTGTGCCAGCCTGATGGATATTCTGAGGGTTACAAGCTGGTTTTCGGTTTGAGCGGGAGCATCGCAAGCGGCATCAGATTTTCCGGGGACGGGATATACCTGAACAGCTCAAATGCTCAGACAAAAGGAGAAAAGCTCCATGATGCGGTTCCCGGCGAGTGGTACCATGTAAGGATTGATTACCAATATCCCGAAAAGGCGATGTCGGTCTGGATCAATGGGGAAAAGGTCGTTACGGATGAGGATTCGGGTAACTGTTTTTCACATATATGGCTTAGCCCCGGAAACCGCGGGAACGTACATCAATGTTATCGCGCCCTCTATGACAATATTGGCTTTACCTTTATTCCCGAAAGTGAAGATCCGCCCGGACCTGATGACCCTGTCACAATTAATCCCGTGATCGAAATGGAGGGCTGGACATACGGCGACGAGCCTCATTCCCCGACCCTCACCGAGGGAAGCAATCCGGGCAACGGAACTGTCACCTGGAGATACAAGGTGAAGGGGGAACCGGACAGCACCTATGCGAAAGAGGTGCCCGAAAATGCCGGCGAGTATACCGTGAAAGCAGAGGTTGCGGCTTCAGGCAATTATTCGAGTGGCACTGCTGAAAAGGATTTCACTATCGGTAGGAGGCCAGTAACGGGTGCGGTGATCGTCCTTTCCGGAAATACTTTTGTCTTCAACGGGATGAAACAGACCGTGAGCGTGAGCAAGGTCACGCTTGAAGGAAAGGATCTCACGCCTGACAAGGATTACTCTGTGTCCGGAACTCTGGAGGCTGTTGAAAAGGGCGATTACAAGGTGACGGTCACGGGCCAGGGGAACTACAAGGATTCAGTGGATTCCTATTGGCACATCATTGGGGAAGAAGACCACATAGTACACTTCAACGCCAGGGGCGGGTCCCTTGATATGGAGGAAAAGTCAGTGACCACGGGCGAAGCCTACGGTGATCTCCCGACTCCGGCGAGGGAGGGCTATCGGTTCGATGGGTGGTTTGCCGAGGACTACGAGGCAGAAAAATATGTAAAAGTGGAAGAGGATACTGATTACTGGCATAGCGATTATTATCTCCTCCGTATCTCTCCCCTTGCAGATTGGGATAATGGCGGCCACTTCATGAATGGGAATGTCCTGGGTTTTGATGTGACATTTGAAGGCGCAAAGCCTGTGCGTGCTGATATAAATGACTGTGATACGACCGGTGATCCCCTGGTCGAGGGGACGGATTATGCCATCACAGGAAACAGCATTTCCGGCAGAGTGGTTTTAAACGGGAATCACAACCTTAACCGGTATACGTTCCTGGATATCAATTTTACGGCAGAGTCTGCGGACTTCGATCATACCATCCACTATTTCCGGGTGTTCGATAGCAATGATGGACTTGTCACCAAGGACACTGTAGTGAGTGCTTCTTCTGACCACACCCTTTATGCCGGCTGGTATAAATTGGGGTCAAAGTCTGATGAAGGAAAGAATGGCATATACTTTGTGGACGATGATGGAAATGAGACCACGTCGTACAGCACGACCTTCACCGGCACCGCCATTAAGCCGGAGGTACGGGTATACGACAATGGCCGCCTCCTGTCCGCAGACAGGGATTACAGCTTATCCTATAAGAATAATAAGAACGCTTACACTCTGATGCCTGAAAAAGAAGGCTTTAATGCGAAGAAAGCGCCCCTTGCGGCGGTGAAACTTAAAGGGAAATATGCCGGGAAGCACGAGGCATACTTCGTGATAAACCCTGTGGATATAGCTGATGTGGACGGCAGTGATATGTCGGCGGCGTATACCGGGAAGCCACAACTGCCGAAGGTAGTTCTTACCTATGGGAAGCTAAAGCTGAAGAGCCCTAAGGATTTCAGCTTCGTTTGTGATCCTGCCGAGTGCACAGAACCCGGAAGCTACAAAGTGGTCATCACCGGAGCCGCCGGAAAAACAATCGGCGCATCAGGCGGCACGGGAGATTTCTACGGTACGAGGAATCTTTCCTTTACAATCGCCAAAGAGGGCTCGGTCCCTGTGTCGAAGCTCAAGATAATGCTGGATAAGAAGTCATATGCCTTCTCTGGCAGCCAGATAAAGCCTCAGGTCACCATTAATGGCCTGACAGAGGGCACTGATTATTCCCTGACATATGGAGAAAACAAGGCAGTGGGAACAGGCTATGTAAAGATTACGGGAAAAGGCAGTTATGAAGGCTCAAGGACCGAATACTTTGCCATCACAGGGATTTCCATGAAGAAAGTGAAGATACAGTCTGCGCCCGAAGACAAGACCTTCACGGGCAAAGAGCAGGTCCAGACCGGATATTCCCTCACCGACCCCGCAGGAACAGTTCTCGTTGAGGGCAAGCACTATTCCGTTTCCTACCTGAATAACCTGAATGCCGGAAAGGCCGCCATTGTATTCACTGGAATCCCCAAAAACGGCTGCGAGGGAACTCTGGTCAAGAACTTCAAGATCCTGCCCCGCTCGATAAATGATGAGGGGATCTCAATTCAGGGCTATATGTCCGTGCCTTTCGTGGCGGGGGGCGCAGTGCCTGTTCCAAGGGTGACCTGTGATGGGAAAGATCTCATCGAGGGAGTGGACTTTACCCTGAAATACAATGGAAATAAGGCTGTTTCAGAGAAAATACCCGAGGTGTGTGCCGCAGGCGGGGAGTCGGAAGCTGATTCGACCGGTGATGAAGATATTATAGCCGCCGGAGCTGTAGCAGGTGCCCAGCCAACCTACACGGTCACAGGTATAGGAAATTTCACCGGAGCATCTGCTCCTGTCTCTTTCAGCATAAACCGCGCGTCCTTAAGTGGCGGAACCGTGTTCGTATACGCTCCTGACCTGGCCTATAGCAATAAGAGCAACAATTTCAAGCAGAAGGTGAGGCTGATCGGTGCGGACGGCAAGGTTCTGACCGAAAAGAAGGATTATACGCTCAAGTACTACCTCGGAAACATATCTGAAGGAAACGAGATCGAGGATAAGGCTACCGTGCCCGAAGGTTCCGTGATCAAAGTGAAGGCGATTGCCATGGAAGGCGGGAACTATACGGACTCTATCACCGCATCCTTTAAACTCGTTAATAAAGACGCTGTGAAGGATATAAGCAAGGCGAAGGTTGTGGTACCGCCTCAGGAGCACACCGGGAATCCCGTGACCCTGGAAAGCTCCGGCATCACGGTCACTCTGAATGGCGGATCATTGACACTCCTCGGCAGCTCTGATCCTGATAACAGGGACGGATATAAGATCGTGTCTTATCACAACAACGTGAGCCAGGGCAGTGCTGTGGCGATCCTTAAAGGCTGCGGAACCGTCAGCGGCGTAAAGGCCGTGAAGTTCAGGATAGGAAAGGACGTGATCTCCACTGTGGAGAAAGTGTCTGAACCACTTGAGAAATAAAGGATGATAGGGTAGCGTCACGGTTCCATTCACCGCCACTCCGAAAGGGGTGGCGGTTTCATTTATCCATCTGCCGGTATAGTCGGATCCGTAGAAAAATGTGAATTCTGTTCAACGGATCTCGTTGAGTCGACTGCATTGCGATCGGGCATGCAGCGATCGAATTCCGGGGTTTGCGCTTTTGAGTTTTCCTCCCGTGTGGGAGGAGGATATGATCGGTGCTTTTTCGTTGGAAACGGCGCATTCACCGATAAAAGCGCAGGAATCCGCATTTTTATCGGGTGGAAGAGGCCGCCGCGAGAAGAGCGGACCCGAGACCGGGAAGACAAAGAAAGGGGTAGTAAAAATGAACCGATGGGATTTGCTGCGGATGCTCCCGAATACTATTCCGACAACGGCGTCCGCGTCCGTTCGAAATCGGAGATAATCATCGCGAACATGCTTGAGAATACAGGAGTTCCTTATAAATATGAGTGTCCGCTCGATCTTGCCGCAAAAGGCACTGTGAGCCCGGATTTCACCTGCCTGAATGTCAGAACCAGAAAAGAGTACATATGGGAACATTTTGGAATGATGGATGATGAAGAATATGCAAATAAGAACGTTCAGAAGATCAATGCATATGAGGAAAAAGGTTATATATGCGGCGTTAATCTGATCATGACCTTTGAGACATCCAGAGTCCCGGTAAACACGAATGTGGTAAGGGAGATGATCGAGCGTTTTCTTCTGTGAGGCGCACACCGAAGTCATATCGCGGATGAGCTGGAAGGCATTGCCCCGCAGGGACCGGATGAACAGAGAAGTCATTATGCTGCGGGACCCGGCCGGGAAAATCTGCTGATGCTGTCCGTTTCCGATTGTTTATGGAAACAGTTTTTCGTTTGTGTTATTATGGTACAGATTTAAGTGATTGATGAAGTGCAGCCTGATGAGCGCGTGAGATACGTGTCCGGTTGAATGATGAAGCATTGCCGGATGATTGAATGGCTTGACCGGTTAAGGAGAATATGAAAAAGACTTTGATCCTGGCGCTGGTCCTGTCTCTTATCCTGACAGGATGCGGCGCAGTAAATTCAGAGACTCATGCGGGTACGACCGGAGAGTCTGCGGGAGAGTCCCGGTCCGGAGAGTCCGGGCAGGATAATAATGACTATTCTGCAACGAGCGAAGTGAGTCCTTCCGGGACTTCCGCAGGAGCGGAAGGAACATCCGGTGATAAGCCTGCAGGGCAGGAAGGACACGGCGGACAGAACGCTGCCGGGACTGCTTCGGGCGAGGGAAGATCTGATGAGAAGCCCGCAGGGCAGGCGGGATCTGCTGATCCGAAGTCCTCAGAGACTTCCTCCGGCTGGGAGGGAGAGGTCTATGAATTGATCCCCGACCGGGAAACGGACGAGAATTCTTATGGTTCAGAGTCTCTGAACTATGATGCCTCCCAATATACATATGTAGCCGAAGGTGAGTATTACTACGATGTGGCGAGTGTCGTCCTGTACCTGGATGAGTACGGAGAATTGCCGGACAATTATATTACAAAAGACGAGGCCCGGGATCTCGGATGGCAGGGGGGCTCCGTAGAACAGTTTGTGGACGGCGCTGCCATCGGAGGAGATTATTTCGGGAATTACGAAGGACTTCTTCCCAAAAACAAATATCATGAATGCGACATAGATACCGAGGGGTACAAGTCGAGGGGGTCACGCAGGCTGATCTATTCCGATGACGGGAAATACTATTACACTACGGATCATTACGGTTCTTTTACGGAACTGACCGTGCCCCAGTGTGAGAAGATGCTCGATAAAGCCCGTTGATCTTTCAAAAGGGATGATGATAAGCGACAGAGAGGCATATTATGGAGATTGTTTGGAGCAGAGACAAGTATAATAAGATCCTTTCTTTCATCGGCCATTACATCGACTGGAAGGAAACACTTGGAGCCCCTGCGGACGGGACAACAGGTCTTTTGTCCAGACTGAGGCTTGCAAAGGAAGATGAAAACGGAGATATCCGGATCGACCTCACAGAGGAAGAGTATTGGGATACGGCTTTCGTCTACGGCGTTTGGTACGGACATTCCCTGAATGCCAAGGATACACTGGATGAACTCAGAAATGCGGCTTCCCTCATGAATTCCGCCCTGAAAAAGATAAGGGATCGGGAAAAACAGGTCGCGGTGAAACTTGGAGGGGAGAGCGAAGTGATAGATTTCGCCTCTATTGCCGGACATCCCGGCTCGCATGGCAGCGGAGCGGCGGTTCATGCGGCAGGAGCCGGACCCGCCAACGGTCTTGCGGCGGCCGTGCCCTCTGAACCTGCTGTGGCTCCCGTCATGCCTGACATGCCGGCAGAAACTGCACCTGAGGCAGTCATGCCTGACATGGCATCAGAGCCTGCACCTGAGGCAGTCATGCCTGACATGGCATCAGAGCCTGTACCTGAGGCAGTCATGCCTGACATGGCATCAGAGCCTGTACCTGAGGCGGTCATGCCTGACATGGCATCAGAGTCTGTACCGGAGGCGGTCATGCCTGATATGGAATCGGAGTCTGTGCCTGAGGCGGCCATGCCTGACACGGCATCGGAGCCTGTACCTGATGCGCCTTCGCCCGAACCCGTTACGGAGCCCGCGCCTGTGGCGGAACCGGTTTCCGCTTCAAACGGGATGTCGGAAGAAGATATCATGAAAGCGGCTGAAGCAGCCCTTGCCGGACTTGAGGAGCCTACGGCAGCGCCCGAGCCTGCACCCGCACCCGAACCCGCGCCTGCGCCCGCCCCCGAACCTGAGCCTGCGCCTGCACCTGCGCCCGCGCCGGTGTCCGATGATCCCAATCATGTGATGACAGCGGAGGAGATAGAAGCGCTCTTTGCCGGAACAGCTTCGGAACCTGCCGCAGCGCCCGAACCTGAGCCTGCGCCCGCGCCGGTGTCCGATGATCCCAATCATGTGATGACAGCGGAGGAGATAGAAGCGCTCTTTGCCGGAACAGCTTCTGAACCTGCGGCAGCACCCGAGCCTGCGCCCGCGCCGGTGTCTGAAGATCCAAATCATGTGATGACCGCGGAGGAGATAGAAGCCCTTTTTGCCAGCACTTCCTCTGCACTGGAATCGACACCCGAACCCGAACCCGCGCCTGCGCCCGCGCCGGTGTCCGACGATCCCAATCATGTGATGACAGCGGAAGAGATCGCTGCCCTCTTTGCCAATTCGGGAAGCTGACGCCGGTGATCTGCCTGCCTGCGGCTGAAGCGGCGTGAGGCCTCACGGTTTCACGTGCCCGCCTCTGACATGAGAGCGGAAAAAACAGAAAAGCATTAATAATAAACCTGCCGCAGCCAGAAGCGATCCTGTGACCGATCCGGGGACATGATACGTCAGTATTATGTCCCCGGCGTTTTTTGACTCTATCTGTGTGAGAGCGCAAAAGGCGGGACTTACGGAACATTTTTCTCCCGTGTTCCCCATCACTGCGCGAAATCCTTCTTCGTAAGGGACCGATAAAAATACTTTACCCGCCGGACAGTCTTCTATGAGAAGACAGGTGGGGGACAGTTCCCTGACGTTCAGAGCGTCCTCCCGGGATCCCTTTGAAAGCCTTTCGAGCGCCCGGAGGTCCTCCGTTACCATCACCGGATCCCCGAAATCCGCAGCTTCCTTATCTCCGTAAAGGGTCAGCTCCAAAAGGCCTTCCCGGTCTTTTTCATGGTGCCCCAGATCCAGGATCTTAAGGGCGGACAGATTGGCATAGCCGGAAACGTGCTCCCCGTTCAGGGATATGCTCATGTCCTGTGTTTTGTCCTGAAGTCCCTTGATATACAGGTAAAGGTTTCCCTCCGCCTCTGTTCTGAACTGAAGCTGCCGGATCAGGGCGTTTTCGCCGCCATCACGGATCTCGTCCGATGTCACGGATACCGGCGTGAATAGCCCGGGCTCCGGACCCTGCCGAAATTCAGCCCCCGAATTATCCGCATCGCCTTCAGTACGCCCTTCGTTAAGGCTTCCCTGCGCCTCTTCACGCTCTTTTCCGGCGGCGTTTTTTGAAAACAACATCGCCATTTTCTCCTGGAGTTCAAAGGGCGAGTCCGTGATCATATCCGAAGGAATGTCGGCGTCGGTGGATACCGCGGAGGGAAATGCGTTCTTATTTTCGTAAATGCCCTCCGGGGTCAGAAGATATCTGATATTCAGAACGGAGTCGCATGTGTCGGTGTTTTCGGCGGTATAAACGTTGTTCAGGCCATTGTAATTAAATCCCAGCGCCCTCAGAAACAGCCTTACGCTGATGTGGTCGCCGGTGCTGTAATGGGACACTCCCCGGTATCCGAAAGCCATGCTGTCATCCAGACTGTCGTAGGTGTCGGAATATGTGTCTTCCAGGCGGTAAAAACCATCGTCCTGCGACTTGATCCGGTCCGTAAGCTCTTTCTTCGTCAGGTACTGCATCCTGTATTCGGAGGCCTTCTCGGACGGGAGGCGGGAGGCGGTCATTATGCCCCGCTGGTTCATGGAGAGTTCCGCGATACACATGAGAAAGAGCAGGCCGCATGCGGCTCCGGAAAGGAGCGTGTTACCGGCAGAAGGTGAAGCATCCCGATCGCGGGCAGCTCCGGAGAGGCCCGTGCTGACGCCCGGAACGTGATCCGTATCCCTCAAACGGATCCTGATTAGGATGTATTCGATGGCGAGGACGGCAAGGCCCGCAGCCCCTTTGAACGGCGAATACCAGGGCATTCCGGGAGCGGCCGCAAACCTTAGAAGGACCGCAATATTGAGAATAGCTGCGGCGATAAATGAAACCGTAAGTTCTCTGACGGAGGGAAGCCCCGAGTTCCAGGCCCGGGCTGCGCTTATCATCATCAGGGATACAAATAAGAACGCGTACCTGTAGGGGAATCCGTTTGGGGTGTTCCCGACGTGCCAGATAAGATCCAGAGGCCTGAAGCAAAAGGCCGCAAAAATCAGAAGGACCAAAAGAATTGTCTCAAGTTTGTCTTTCCTGGGGATATCTTTTTTTACAAAGAAAAGGATGAAGAGAGGGATCATCACGGTGCCGCAGAAGAGGTGCGGCATTCCGAACATTATCTGGTCGCTGTCGATCGCAAAGGTAAACAGCTTTGACAGAATGAGCAGGGGGCCGGTAAAAGCGCTGCCCCCGGCCAGTATTTCATGAACAGGGGTGTCCCCGAGATTTTTTTCACTCTCCAAAAGCTCTTTGAGAACCGGAAAAAGCAGGGGCATCATGAGCAGGATACCGGATACGGCAGACAAAAACGCGGAGACAAGACCCCGGATGGATATTTTCTTAAGGACGGTCCTTATTATCATGAGGGCAGCCAGGAACAGCAGCATCATGTAGGACAGATAGTAATTCAGATACAGCTGGAAGGCCGTGGCGAGAGAAAAGCATACAAAGGCCTTTCCTGAGTACGGGTTTTCGGAAAGCCTGAGGGCGGCAGCCATAAAGACGGGGAAAAAGATCACTGCATCCACCCACAGGGGGTTGACCAGAAACGAAAACGCCCACAGGCACATCCCGCAGGATACGGAGAAGGGAAGGGTGTATTTAAGCCCGATCTCTCTCAGAAAAAGATCGGAGGTGAAGGACAGAAGAGAGAGCCTAAGGATCATAAGGAACGTCAGTACCTCGGGGTACTGTTCCGGCGGGAACAGGGCGTACAAAAGGTTCAGAGGGCTTGATGCATATATCATCAGAAGCCCGAGTACCGAGCCCCCGAGACTTTTCCCGGAAAAATAAAAAATACTCGCTTCCCCGCGCAAAACCGAGGAAAGGTAGGCGTAGTACCTTATGTATTCCCGCCGCAGGTCGTCGTAGAGAAATGTATTGTCTCCGAAGGGGGTGATGCGGGAAAGGGCGCAGAAAACAGTCATCGCAATGAAAACGATGAGGAAAGCCGCTATGTGGGAATGAAGCCGGTCCGCTTTTCCCGGGAAGCGCTTCAGTCCGCTCATCAGAATCCGGTCAGCCCGGCGTCCTCCGCCATCTGTCTGATCTCCACGGCGTGTCTGTCCCATGATTCCCATTTGGGGAGCCCCCTTCTGTCCGGGATATCATACATCTTTTTCAGTTCCTCTCCAAGATATCTTGAGAATTTACAGCTGCCCCCGTAATTCAGATGAGAGTGGTCATTAAAATCCTCGTCAAAATCCAGATCCATGTTTTTGTAGTAATAGTTTGTGCTGTTGAAATGAAGGCCGTATCTGTCAGCTATCTCATGTACCCTGTTGTAGACCAGCTCGTCCTCGTCCACCGTGATATAAGGGGATACCATCAGGAACAGGTCGATCCCGTTTTCCTCGGTGTATTCAATGATCTTCTGAAGATAGATCTCAGATTTGACCGTGATGCCTCCGCTGAGTTTTTCCTTGAGCACCGGCTCCTCCTGGGGATCTATGTAGAAATAGGGGGTGTATCCCTTAAACGAGGCCCTCTCCCACCTGGTCGCCGTCAGATAATCCCAGTCCTCTTCGGTGAGTTCCCTGTACCTGGAATGATAGGTGGCGATGGACGGGAAAAACTTCCTCATCTGGTCGGGCTGGCAACTGACATAGAGCATCCGGAGTTTGTTCCAGGAAAAGCGGACTCCGTTCAGGTTGTCCAGAAGCCAGTCGTACTGGTAGTCGTCCTTGAACCTTGCGGGAGAGTACAGATCCAGGACCACAAGGTGGGGATCCTGATATTTGCATATCTCAAGAAGATAATAATAAGTGGTCCAGAGAGGCTGTTCCGCGGCGCTGTAGTCGTAGGAGGCTATGCCGAATTCCTCCCACAGGAGGGCGGTGTTCACATCGCAGTGGATGTGGCTGGATCCCATAAATACGACGTCGACGGAGTTTTCCGGCTGGGCGTACATATCCCTGGCCTGCCTGATCCCGTTTGTGCTCTTGAAGCTCAGTACCCTGTCGCACGCAAAGTAAAAAAAGACCAGCATTATGGCGAAGACCGAGATCACTAAGATTTTTACGTATCTGTTGCGCATATGTCTCCCCGGGTGTCAGAACTGCATGTATATCATATCGCTGCTTTTGAAATCCGGTCCGTATATCCCGAATACTATGAGGACCGATGTGAGGACAAAAGCCGCAAGACAACGGACAGTATAATGACTTTTGTTCAGAAGCTCCGGGACGGGGCGCTTCAGCTTGTAAGCGCTGAATTCCATCACCAGGAGTGAAAAGAGCAGGATGAGCAACGTTTTTATTTCCCAGCCGTCGAGCCCCAGGGAAGCCGCTTCCGCGGTTATCCCGTGCACCCTGACGCCCACGGTGAACATGTCCCATATGTATTCCACCGCGGCCTCCGCGGAGGATGCTCTGAAAAAGATCCAGGCAAAGGTGACGATCAGAAATGTGTACACACGGCCCCAAAAACCTTTTCTGAGAGTGTTGAAGCGCAGTTCCCGCATGAGTATGTCCACAGCTGAATAGAGTCCGTGCATCAGTCCCCAGACCAGAAATCCGCTTCCCGCTCCGTGCCACATTCCGCATACCAGAAAGACGAGAAGAGTATTCATTATCTTCCTTATGTCTCCTTTGCGGTTTCCCCCAAGAGGGATATACAGGTAATCCTTCAGCCAGCTGCTCAGGGAGATGTGCCATCTGCGCCAGAATTCCGTGATGTTGGCGCTCAGATACGGCATCCTGAAGTTCTGGGTCAGATTGATATCAAAGATCGCCGAGATCCCGATGGCCATGTAGGAGTATCCCGCAAAATCGCAGTAGATCTGGATCGAATAGAGGAAAGCGCCTATCGCAAGCCAGAATCCGCCGTACTCCTGATGCTCCTCGAAGAGTCTGTTCACGTATATTCCCGCCCTGTCCGCAATGACCACCTTGTAGAAGCATCCCGTCAGGAAGTAGCTCACGATCCTTCCCCATCTGGACATATCCAGGAAAATGACTTTTCTGACCTTCTCTATCTGGGGAAGAAAGTCATGGCCCCGTTCTATGGGGCCGCTTATGTATTTCGGAAACCAGCACAGGTACAGAAGGACATCCACAAAACCGTACGCCTTTTCCTCCTCCGCCCTGCAGACATCCACCAGGTAGCTTATGACCTGAAAGATGAAAAACGAGTAGCCTGTGGGCAGCGCGAGCTTCAGAAAGGAAAGCTCCGACTCATCGAGCTTCATCAGGGGTTTCAGGACCGGGAAATACTTGAAAAGGATCAGGGATAATACGGACAGCGACACCGCAATAAAAGTGACAAAGGCTGCCCGCCTGCCGTGGCCGCTTTTTCGGAGTCCGCCGATCCATTTTCCGAAGAGCCAGGTCAGCACGGAGACGCACAGGATCACCTCTCCGGAGTACCTGCTCAGGGCGAAAATATATACGAGACTCGACAGCAAAAGAAACCGCACCCTCAGGCTTTCCCGTATGTTAAAGAAAAGCAGGGAGACCAGGGCAAGATATAGTAGTGAAAACAGGGTAAGTCTCATCATGTGGTATTATACGGGGAGAGTCCGCAGACTGTCAAGAAAACAGGGCTCCCGTATCGACAACCGACAGGCAAAGGTATAGTATTGGATTCATGGAAACTCAGGAAGAGCCGAAAACAGAACGCGCTTTTTTCCGCCATCCGAACGCAGCGGTATTTATATTTACCGTCGTGACGATGCTGTTGTTCAGTCTGATCATCCGGGTGACGCCTTTCGGCGACAATACCCTCCTTTACGACGACATGGAGCGGCAGTACATAAGGTATTATGCCTACCTGTCTTCGGTGCTCCACGGCAGGGGAAATATACTTTATTCCTCCGACAAGAGTCTGGGCGGATCCATGCTGGGCTTCTTCGCCTATTACCTCACGTCCCCGCTGGATCTTCTGTACGCTCTGGTTCCGGTGGAATACTATCCCGAAGCCCTGACATTTATCAGTATTTTGAGGCTTGGGCTTCTGTCTCTCTCCGCAAACATCTTCCTGAGGAAGATCGGCCTCAGAAATACCGTGCCCTTTGCCATTTCCTTCGGATTATGCCTGTGGTCCTTTGCGGGGATCATCAACCCCCTCTGGGTGGACGATGTCATTGTGTTCCCGCTTTTCATGGCGGCGGCCCTGAAGCTTTCGGAAGATCCCCGCACCGTGAAGTCCTATATAATCTTCGTTCTGGCCGCCCTGTGCCAGATCTTCGTAAATTATTACCTGGCGTATATGATCTTCCTGTTCCTGACTCTCTTCATGATAGTAAGACTGGCGCTTAAAAGGGTTTCACTCAGGGGGGCTGCAGTGGTCTTTCTGGGAATGAACAACGCCCTGCTACTTTTGTCGCCCCTGTTGGTCCCGCTGCTGAAGGAACTTCTTGCCAGCGAAAAAACAGCCGGGAGCGGCTCCTTTGTTGCGGGACTCTTTACGGATCTTTCCGTGACGGATCCTCTCATCGTCCTCTCAAAGCTGTTCTCATTTGCGGTGGACGGGGAACAGATAATGTTTGGCATGCCCCACCTGTTCTGCGGAACAGTCATGATACCTCTGGCCATCCTGTTCTTTCTGAAGAAGGACATACCCGTGAAGGAGCGGCTGGAAACGCTGATCCTTATGATCATACTCCTGATGAGTTTCTGTCTGTCGCCCCTTAACCTTATCTGGCATATGGGGAAGGCTCCCAACGGCTATCCCTTCAGGTACGCGTTTTTATTTGCGGCTCTCATGGTCGTGAGCGCGGCCCGGGCCTGGAACAGCCGGCCGCTTACCAAAAGTGATATAAATAAAGCCTTTATCTCGGCAGCAGTCCTCAATCTCCTGATAACGGCCAGGTGCTTCCTGTCTCCGGGCCTCCCGTGGTATTCCCCCAAAAAGGCTTTTACGGATCTTGCGATACTGTTTCTGGAATATGTCCTCATCAGGATCCTCTGCGGCGAAGGCAGACAGGTCCTGACCTGCGTTGCCTCGGGGCTTCTGTTTCTCCTGTGCATCGTGGATCTCACATCCAACCAGTACGATATGGTGAGATACGCCCACCGGCCTTCCGAAAAAGCCTCTGTATACAGGGAGAGATACCGCGAAAAAAAGATGCTTGTGGATGAGATCCAGAGTAAGGATAAGGGGATATACCGCATAGAGGATATATATTCCGATCCCTACGACAGCCTGAACGACAGTCTGGAATACGGTTACATGGGGGTTTCCCACTACAGCACCGGCGATCAGAGGTCGGTCAGGCAATTTCTCAAGGCGATAGGGTTCAATTACAACGGCCTGAGCGATATGTATACAAATGAAAACACCGAAACCTGCGATTCCATCCTGAACATAAAATATCTTCTGACGCCGCAGGGCATCCATGAAAATAAAACCGTATTTCCCACGTTTGTTGAAGCCGGGTGCGAGATGCCGGAGGAGATGACGGAGGACTCGCCCTTTGAATTTCAGGAGGAAATGGCAGCGGCGTTTTCCGGAGGAGATCCCGGAACCCGGGATAAAACGGAGGGAGGGCTCTTCAAACCGGTTTACATAATATCTGACGCCGAGCTTCCTTCGGGAGATCCCCTGATCCGGATCAGGGAGCTCAGGATAAGGACAGAGGGGGAGGGAAACCTTTATTTCTATATAAGGAAGCTTAGGAATACCGCCCAGGACATGACCGTATCCCTGGACGGACAGGACATCTCCGGCTATGCAAACGCTTCCGCGATCAAAGTCCTTGATCTGGGACGGCATGAGGAGGGCGCGGAGTGCGCACTGAGGCTCACCGTGCGCGGGGATCCGGATAAAGCGGACTTCGGGGAACCCGTGATGGTGACGGAGGATACGGGGCTTCTGGGGAAGCTGGCCTCGGCGGCTATGTCCCGCGGCCTTTCGGCGAGGCAACTCTCTTACTCCGGTTTTCTGATCGAGAAAGCCTCTGCCGGCAGGATCCTCATATCCCTGCCCTTCGAAGAGGGCTTTACCGCAAAAAATGTCCTTACCGGTGAAAAATACAAAGTCAGACCTGCTTTCGGAGGTCTTATGCAGATAGAAGTCCCGGAGAGCGGGGATGTGGAGCTGTCCTATCACGTGCCCGGCCTGGAAACGGGGATGATACTTATGCTCTCAGGGGCAGTGCTGTTATGCGCAGTGATCTTCTGCCTGATGAAGCGTAAACGGGACTGAGAGGACGGGACTCTGAGGCTCCGGACCTTACCCTCGGGGTCAGGGGCTTCTCCCCACTCCAAATGAAACCTGCGGTGAGTCGCGGTCCCTGTCAGTGTTTCAGCATCGAGAAAATAAAGATACAGACGGGGATCACATAGACCGTGAGGACCGTCATTGCAAATACCGGGATGAAGGCCGCGGCAGCAGGCAAATCCGCCATCCGGGAACCCCCTGTAAATGAATCCGGGGCCGGCGCCTCAGGCCCGTATCCTCCGTCATCTTCCGCTTCGGTATTTCCCGTAAATAAACACATTGCAAGCGCTGCGGCAAGGATGAGAGCTCCTGCAGCGGTCATGATCAGGGAGGGGAGGTAGAGAGGGTGTCTCCAGGTGAGGCTGATCCTGCTCTCCCCGTCCTCCAGAGGCACGAACAAAGCCTCTTTTACTTTGGCGACGGGGACTTTTTTCCCGTTCAGGACGCAGGTCCAGCCGTAAGAGGAGGAGACCGGGATATAGAGCATCCGGGATGAGTCCGAATCTCTCACGGTAAGCTCCGCACCGCATCTGTTCCGCGTGAATGTGCAATCCCTGCTCTTTATTTCCCCTTCATCCAGGAGCTCCGTCATCAGTTCCGTGTCCAGGGTATATACGGTCACGGGATCCGCGGCACCGTTCTCATTTTCATTACCCTTCAAATTTACGGGAACCGCAAGACCGTCCTGATCCATGACGGAAACAGTCTCTCCTCCTTCGGGATAGTACCCGAGGGGCAGTATCCCGTTTGAATGTCCGTAAGGAAAGTAGGGGGATCTCTCGGTCCCGTCCACATCGATCCTGAGTCCCGTGCGTTCCCCGGCCCAGAGGTAACTGATCCCGGGGGAGTCCGTGCCTTCACTCAGTATTTCCCTTCCGAAGAGAAGACGGCTTAAGAGGTTCTGAAACTCGAAAGGATCCCGGATGTCTCCGGCTTCTTCCGCCGCCCGCTGCACTTCCCCGGCGTCGGCTGTGAGCCCGGGACGAAAGGTTTTATTGATCCTGAACAGGGTGAATCTGTCCGTCTCCGCAGCATGACCGTAGAGCTCAGGACACCCGGGATACACGGAGATAAAGTCCGCATTTTCCGGTGAGACCTTGTCGATAAAGACGTAACCCGTTCCCAGAAGAGCGTCCGAAAACGCCGTTCCGCCGTCGTCCCCGTTCCTTGTGCCGCTGGAAGCATAGCCGAGAGCCATAAAATATTCGCTCTGTCTGCGATCTCCGGTGGCGGGGTACTGGGAGACGGCCCTCCTGCGGATCACAAGAGGATAATTGTGATCCGAAGCCACGGGCACTCCCATCTTGGTGCCCGCAAAGCCCTCATCATCCGCGTCCTCATTTTCAAGAGCTTCGGACAGGGCGATATAGTCCTTCGCTATGTGGTCCGGGGCTTTATTTACGTTTTGGACCGTAAATAAGACTGAGAAGGACAGGAGCAGCACGCAGAATGTGGCATCGATCACTGTCCTGCCGGCTTTTCTGATGGGGAGTCCGAAAGCCGGGTGACTGTCATCGCCTGCGGGAGCGGACCTCTCAAGGTAGAAGAGGCTCTCCTCATTTTCGGCCCTCATCCACAGAAATCCCGCAAGAAAGATGAACATGAAACCGTAGCGCATGGGAAAACACTGGTAGGGGCCGAAGTGCCATACGAAGTCCACCACCGTAAATAAGACCGGAACAGCGGAAAAAGCCAGCATGGAGAGCTCAAATATCAGGGAGGGTCTGCGCTTTTCCTTAATTCCCGCCCTGCAGAGAAACAGGGCCGCAAACTGCGGGGTCATGCAAAGGAATATGAGAAGTTTCTTCCAGGGCTCATAATACGAGATATTCAGGGGCGTAAAAAAATCCATGTAGGAGCAGTGCAGGAGATAACGGCTGATCAGGCCGGATTCCGGCCCCGATGAATAACGGGATGAGGTCACGATGTCGTAGGAAGCCGGAAGCCATGAAAAAGCGGACAGAAGCGCGGCCACTGCCGATGCGAAAAGGAGAATGAAGGCCCGGGAGCCGGTGTAACGAAGGGAGGGTCTGCATGTCCCTCCGCATCCCGTAAGGAGGTAAACGCCCGAAAACAGGATGAGGAAGATGACCACCATGTAGGAGATGGGGAGATTGACTGTGAAGGTCAGGGCCAACAGCAGGACATATCCCATGATGTCTTTATTTCTGCGAAGCGGGTTCCGGACCTGCCTCCTGCGGACCGGCACCGGAGAAGAGCCGGCGTCGGGCGTGGAGGATATCCCTGCCTGACCGCAGAGCGGGCGGGTTTCCGTTCCCTGAAGACCGTCTTTCTCCGGGGATCCGTCAAGTATCCTGATAAGGAAGTACATGAGGAGAGGGAAGAGCGCCATGACGTCGATCCAGCCGAAGGAGAGATACATCATGGAGTAAGCGTTCACGGCGTAGGAAACGGAGAGAGTTATGAACAGAAGATCATATCTTCTGCCGGAAAACGGAGCTTTACCCGCTCCGGAGTGAGATCCCCCCTTGTCCCTGAAGAGGGCGGACAGGGAAAAGTACATGGCAAGCCCTGCCGCCACGAGCTTTATCAGATAGAAAAGAGGCGACAGAGAGTCAATATCATTCCTTGGGATAAAATACAGGAAAAGGGAGAATGGTGAGATCATTGAAAAATGAGAGGCTATCCCTGCGTCGGAGGACCCTGTGCCCGCATACCACTGATAATACAGGGGGCTCTTTCCGTGGAGAAAATCCCAGGCGTGGAACAGGTGCGGGATGCTTTCCTGCTGTGTGTCCGAATTGATGCTGATAACGTTTTCTCCAAAGGGGGCGATGTCCCTGGCCCGGCATACGGACAGGAAGATCAGGGCGATCAGGACGGAAATGATGATGCAGGGGACAACCCCGGTTGCGGTATTATCCTTACGGCGCATGAGGTCATTGTAAGTCAATGGCTGAAAAAGGGCAACCGGCGGTGAAAGACGCTTTACTTTTTGCCATCCGGTCACTATCATGAGGTCAGGAAATATGGGCATCAGGATGTTTCGCGGGGATGTGCGGGGGATCCTCCCGTTTTAAGGATCCCGGAAGGGAATATATGAAGGGAAGAGCACGGATCATACTGACAGCGGTGTGCCTGTCTCTGCTTTTGACGGTATCGGCGTGCAGTCCGTTTGCGGGAAGCGGCCGGAATGCCGGTATATCGGCTGAGGCGGGAACGGAGACCCGGAACCCGGTTCCCGGGGGACAGGATCCTTCCGAAGGCAGCACCCGGGATCCGGCCGGTCAGGGAGATCCCCGGGAGAAGGTCAGGGAACCGGCGCCTACTGAGCATACGTTTCCCGATGATCCGGGAACTCATGCGGAAGACGCTCCGGATCAGACGCCGTACCACCCCTCTGACACCGTGAGGCTTGTGGCCGTCGGGGATGTATTGATGCATGACAGGATCATTGCCGCAGGGAAAAGAGAGGACGGGAGTTATGATTACCGTTTCATCTTTGAAAATGTAAAAGAGACCATAAGCTGCGCCGATATCGCCGTGGTGAACCAGGAGACGATCCTTGGGGGAAAGGAACTTGGCTTGAGCGGATACCCTTCCTTTAACTCTCCTTTTGAGGTCGGGGACGCCGAAGCGGACGCGGGCTTCGACATAATTCTCCACGCCACCAATCACGCTCTGGACCGCGGATTTAAAGGGATACAGAACTGTGTGGGATTCTGGGAGGAATGCCACCCCGGGGTGACTTATCTGGGGATCAGGGACGAGGAACCCGAAGAGCCTCCGCTGTACATCACCGAATGCAACGGGATAAAGATAGCATTTCTCAATTATACCTACGGAACAAACGGAATAAGACCGCCTGCAGGGAAAGAGTACATAGTGGATGTGCTGGACAGGGAAAGGGTGGCCGAAGACCTGGACAGAGCGGAAAAGGAAGCGGATATCACCGTGGTCTTTCCCCATTGGGGGACGGAATACAGTCCGGAGGTGTCCCCTGAACAGGAGAAGTGGACCGGGCTTTTTCTTGAACACGGGGCGGATATCTGCATCGGCACCCATCCTCATGTGATAGAGCCCCTGAGGGAGGTGACGGACGAAGAGGGACACAGCATGCTTGTTTATTATTCCCTGGGTAACTTTGTGAATGCGACCTCGGGAGAGGGAAAGAAGGTGACCCCCCGGATGGTGGGGGGGATTGCCGATATGTGCATCAGGAAGGATGCCGGGGGAAAGTGTTATGTGTATCGCTACAGCGCAGTGCCGGTGGTGTGCCATCTCACGGAGGATTCGGCTCAGGTGTACTTTCTGAAGGATTATAACGGTGAAATGGCCTCGGAAAACCGCATCTGCCTGCAGGATCCGGATTTTTCATATGAGGCCTGCCTTGACGTGGTGGAACAGGTCTGGGGCCCGGAGTATCTGCCCCGGAGGTGAAGAGGGCTCCATGATGGCCGCGCCGGGTCCGAAAGTGACGTCCTGTATGCCCCGGAGGTGAAAGGAATTTCTTCCCTGCCGGGTTTGAGTTTGGAGCATGCTTCGGTTATAATGGCAGTGTTGATACGGAACAATTGCGGTAGGACGGTTATTGGTTGAAAGGGGTGGAATGATGAGGAGAAGGGCGAAGAAGATCACGGCAGCGGTCATAACGTTTCTTTTGACTGCGCAGCTCAGCTTCCCTTCCGCGGCGACGGAAGCGGGACAGTCCCGGCTTCATGACGGGATGATCCCTGCCGGTGAGGCGGAGGCTTCCGCGGAAGATCTGACTGGGCAATATGAGGATGCCGGAGATGGCGTCTTTTCATCCGGCCGTGGAAGAGGGGGACTTATCCCCGCTCCGGCCGATCTTGAGGTGATATCATTTACGGAGGATCCGGACTACGATCCGGGATCCGTCATGACGGGAGCGGATCCTGAGATCCTTTATGAGGTGGGAGAGACCGCGAGTTATCCCGCGTCCTACAAGAATTCCTCTTCCGTTCTGTCGGCACTGAAAAAAGTCATGCCAAACACCCGCGATCAGGGTGATTACGGTTTCTGCTGGTGCTTCGGGACTCTGGCGGCGGTGGAGGGGAACCTGATCAACCGGCAGGGTTATTCCGTTTCGGGAGTCGACCTTTCGGAACTTCATCTCGGGTATTACGCCAGTAATTATTCCCTGGATAACGGCGGCGGCAGCAAGGACACCGTAAAAAATCCCGATTATTCCAAGCAGGATGGGGAGGGCGGTCATCCCTACATAGCTTTGGGAGCGCTTTCGAACAGAGCCGGGGCCGTGAAAGAGTCCGTCATGCCCTATTCCGGTGCCGCTTCCTCCAAAAAGGGAAAGGTGGCCGCAAGTCAGGATCAGTGCGACTTCAGCATTACGGACTGGCAGATGTACGACCTGAGCAACGAGAACGACTGGCCCTACGCGAAAGCGGCGATAAGAGCCGGCGGGGCATTGATATTTGATGTGAATATGGAAAATGACAGAGGGTACGATTCCTCTCACAATTCCTATTATTCCAGCGGCACCCAGGCGGATCACACCGTGGCGGTGGTGGGTTGGGATGACGATTTCCCGAAGAGCTATTTCAGCGGCAATGTCAAGGGGAACGGGGCCTGGCTCCTCAGGAACAGCTGGACCACCAACACCGGGATGAACGAAGACTCGTACTTCTACGTGTCCTATTACAACCCGGTGAACTACAGTTCGGGCGGGGACGGACATGCGGCTTACGCTATCTCTGCCGTGGACAGCAGCAAGGATTACAAATATATATACCAGTATGACGGCGCCATTGCTTCCTGGGGGGAGGCAAAGACACAGGCCACCGAACAGCAGGGAGCGAATGTGTTTACCGCAAGGGGAGACGAGGAGATCAAAGCGGTTTCCTTCCAGACCGGGACAAGTACCGTAAACGCCGATTATGAAGTCAGGGTTTACACGGGGCTTCAGTCCGGGACCAAGGATCCCACCGGGGGAACCCTGGCAGCGACAGCCACCGGTAAGACCAGCGCCGTTGGATTGTACAGAGTCGCGCTCGACAGTCCTGTGGGAGTACAGAGCGGGTCCGTTTTTTCAGTGGTGGTATCCCTCAAGAAGTCCTCGGGAACCCCCTGTATAGCCGCCGAATCGAGAAAATCCGAGGTTTCGGATTATATCGATCAGAGTGTTGCCGTAAACAGGGGCCAGAGCTTCGTCAGAGCCGGATCTTCCGGCTCCTGGAAGGACATGGCTGACGATAAGAATTACGGAAACCTGAGGATCAAGGCGTTTTCCGATGACGGAGACGGACAGCCCCATCCCGTAACCGGCGTCAGCCTCCCCAAAACCGCAAAGGTCAACGTGGGGAAGACCATTACCCTGACTCCGGTGATCAGCCCGTCTAACGCCACAAATCGCAAAGTTAGCTGGAGGAGTGACAATGAAACGGTTGCCACAGTGAGCACTTCCGGGGTTGTAAAGGGAATGGCCACAGGTTCGGCCAACATCCTTGTGAAGACCGAGGACGGAGGCTTTGAGGCATCCTGCAAGGTCCTGGTGGAGGAGCAGTCGGGACCGGTGGACCCCGATCCCATCGATCCCGATCCCATCGATCCCGATCCGGTGGATCCAGACCCTGTGGATCCCGAAGACGGTGACATGATCCCCCTGACTCCGGACAGCTTCGATCAGAATGTGAGCCTGATACCCGGTGAAGTCAGGAGGCTCAGCGTAAGCAGCAGTGGAGAATTCATTTACGGAGTCAGATGGAAAATAGAAGACGGAGGCACAAAGGGCTGCGTCACCCTGAAAAACGGCGTGGTCACCGCAAAGAAGGCGGGCAGCGCCCTGATCACCGCAACCTATGGTACTTCGGAGACTGTGAAGTTCAATGTGACGGTGGAAGCTCCCCCTTCTCTCATACAGGATGAGAAATGCAATGTAAGCGCTCCTAAATCCATCAATATGAAGCCGGGCGACGGCAAGAAGACGGTGGTCGTGTCCGTGCCTCTGGACAAGGATGTGGATTGGGAGGTCCTGAACCCGGATGTCTGTGAATTGGATGACGGAGAGTGGGATGAGAGCGAAACGAAGATATCCGTTGGCGTGACGCCCAAAAACCCCGGGGCGACCTGGATAATCTGGTCGTTTTATGAGTATTACGGCGAGGACTATGACGACGGCTACTGGGACTACGCAGCGAGGGACGACCTCGATAGGGGAACCCTCCGGCGGGTCCGCGCCCGGGGCGGAGATGATGACTGGGGCGATGACGACTGGGGCGATGACGACTGGGGCGATGACGACTGGGGCGATGGCTGGGACGACGGATATGATGACGAACCCGTGTATCAGCTTTGCACAAAGGTTGTGGTTACCGGGAACTCCGTCCCGGAACTGAATGTCATGGAGCCTTCCATGGTCCTTTCCGTCGGCCAGGGCAGGAGGATAAGGGTCACAGGGCTGAATGAATGTACAAATCCCGGAAATCCCTCCTTCAGAGTGAAGGGAAAAGGGATCAGGGTATCAAAAGCCGGTTATGTGGTGGGCGTTGTCCCCGGCTCCAAAGGGACCGTGACTGTCAGATTCGGGAAAATGACCTGCACGGTCGATGTGTCGGTGAGCTCATTTACGGGAGACTACCTGTCCGTGGGGAAGATCTCCGCAGGAACGAAGATCCCGAAAACAGGTTCGGCAAAACCCAAAAAAGTGGCATTTAAGCTGAAAAAGAAAAAGGGGCTCACCGTCGATATGAAATGGAGCATAACCGGGGCTTCCGGGGATCTGTACATAGATGAGTCCACGGGAGTCGTGAGCGTGACCGGGAATGCAAAACCCGGATGCTATATCGTGACAGGCAGGCCTTTGGGAGAAGACAACAGATACAACACGGTGTATTCGGAATTGATACTCAATTGAAACTCTGATATACAGGGGACTGATGACAGATGACCGGGCGGGGCTTTTCCCCGCCCGATTGCATTTGCTTTCAATTATGATATAATTCAATGAACTGTGTGATCGGGGACCTGTCTGTCCTTACGCGGGAACCTGTCAGAGAGGAATGCCATGTCGGATGATAGTGAATATATAAATAAAGACGCATCGCAGTCAGCTGATGCCGATGAAAGAAGACAGATCAGACACAGGAGACATGTAAAGGAACAGGTCGTCTCCACATTCATACTCCTTCTCTTCATAGGTATAGTGGCCTTCGGAGTGTTCATGCTCGTTTCGGCCATCATACGGTACATCCCGCGGAACCTGTTTTCCGGAGGTACAGCAGCCGTGGCTGATACTGCAGCCGCAACGGAGAGCAGCGTGCAGGAATCCCTGCCGCCGGTCACTTTGGAAGCTCCCGAGACGGAGTCCTCCGTTGGGGAGACCCAGGTGGATTACCTGGAGGAAGTGGTGGGAGGCTATCTCGCCGACATGACGCTTGAGGACAAGGTTTCGGGGCTCTTTATCGTGACTCCCGAGCAGCTCACCGGCGCTTCCCGTGCGCAGAAGGCGGGGGACCTTACTAAAGAAGCCCTGTCTAAATACAGGGTGGGCGGATTTCTGTATTCGGAAGGAAATGTTTCGGACAGGGAACAGCTCACAGCCCTTATTTCCGATACCTCCTCCATGAGCGAGTATCCGCTGTTCTTCTTTGTCGAGGAGGAAGGCGGGAAACACAGCCCCGTTTCATCAAAGCTTTCGGATGTGACGGATCCCGGCGTCCCCGGAGAGATAGGGGCTTCGGGCGACGCTGAACAGGCTCTGAACGCCGGGCGGTCCATGGGATCGTACCTGAAGGAGCTGGGCTTCAACATGGATATCGCTCCGGTTGCGGATCTGGCTACCGAAAATGCGGGGAGCGAAAACCGTGAGAGGACCTACGGCTCCGATACGGCGCAGACCTCGGAAATGGTCACCTCCGTGATAAACGGCCTGCAGACGGAGGGACTGGGAGCCTGTGTCAAGTATTTCCCCGGAGAGGGGGAATTCCTCGGCAAAGACAGTTCTTCGGTGATAGAGAAGACCCGGGAGGAGATCGAAAGCACGGATCTGCTGCCCTTCGAGGCCGCCGTGAACTGCGGCGTGTCGGCAGTTATGATATCAAACATGCGGTACAGCGCTTTCGATAAAGGAGAAGTGCCCGCCTCGCTTTCAAAGGAGGTCATGAATGATCTGTTGAGACAGAAGCTGGGCTTCAGCGGTCTGATCGTCACGGGAGACCTGAGCGACAAGGCCATATCCAGGGAGATGGGCTCAGGAGATGCCGCTGTGGCCGCTCTGAAAGCAGGGGCCGACCTGATCATGACCCCGAAGAATTTTGAGGAGGCCTACAATGCCGTTCTCGAGGCGGTGAAGTCGGGAGATATTAAGGAAGAGTCGGTGGACGAGTCCCTTGACAGGATATACAGGATCAAGTGCGGATTTGAGATGTCGGGACTTGAGAAATGATGTGACAAAATCGGGAGGATCACTTGTCGGATTACGGTAAAGCCGGCGTAATACAGAGAAGGCGCCAGCTCAATTCCATACAGAACAAGATAGGGCACAAGGTGTCCTTCCTCGCCTTCAAGGCAGTGATCATAGCGGTGGCGGCGGTGACCATTATGGGGGCTGCCTGTGCCGTTGGCGTGTTCAAGGGAGTTCTGGCGTCCGCTCCCGACATAGGGAACATAGACGTGACGCCTTCCGGATACTCTACATTTGTCTATGACGTCCAGGGCAATCAGACCGCGAAGCTTGTGTCTACTGACTCAAACAGGATCCCGGTGGCAATGGCTCAGGTGCCGGAAAACCTCCAGCACGCATTTGTGGCCATCGAGGATGAACGTTTCTACCAGCATAACGGGATAGACATAAAGGGAATAATCAGGGCCGGTGTGAACGGCGTCACCAGCGGGAATTTCGACCAGGGCGCCAGTACCATAACCCAGCAGCTGATAAAGAACAACGTGTTCACCCAATGGGCCAGCGGTGAGACCTTTACCGAAAAAGTAAAGAGAAAGATCCAGGAGCAGTACCTTGCCGTGGAGCTTGAAAAGAACATGAGCAAGGAAGACATACTGATCAATTACATGAATTCCATAAATCTCGGACAGAATACCCTGGGAGTCCAGGCCGCGGCCCTGCGCTATTTCAGTAAGGACGTCTCCACCCTGAACCTGTCGGAGTGTGCCGTCATAGCCGCCATCACCCAGAATCCTTCAAGGTACAATCCCATTTCCCGTCCCGAAAAGAATGCGGAACGAAGGGAAAAGGTCCTGGACAAGATGCTGGAACTGGGCTTCATCACCCAGGAGGAGCACGATCAGGCCATGGAGGACGATGTATACTCCAGGATCCAGGAGGTGGACACAAAGACCACCGACGATACCATCAACTCGTACTTTGTCGACGCCCTGACCGATGATGTGCTGGCGGATCTGACCGCCATGGGTTATACCGAGACCCAGGCCTACACCCTTCTGTACAGCGGCGGACTCAAGATCTATTCGACCCAGGATTCGGATATACAGAGGATCTGCGACAGCGTATGCATGGACGAGAGCAATTTCCCCGCGGACACGAAGTGGTATCTGAATTACAGGCTCACCATACAGAGAGCCAACGGGGATATCGAGAACGTGTCCACCGAGATGTTCAGGCAGTACTACAAGGAGGTGAAGGGCAGTTCCTACAATCTGATATATAACTCTCAGGATTCCGCCTATGAGGACATAGAGGCGTACAAGGAGAATGTAATGAGATCGGGAGACACGGTGCAGGCGGAGACGGTTTCCCTCACCCCTCAGCCTCAGATCTCATTTACCATCGAGAACCAGTCCACCGGCGAGGTGCTGGCCATGATCGGCGGAAGGGGCGCAAAGAACGCCAGCAGGACTCTGAACAGGGCCACCGATACAAAGAGACAGCCCGGCTCTACCTTTAAGATCGTGTCCACCTACGCCCCCGCTCTGGACGCCGCCGGCCTCACTCTGGCCACGGTCCAGATAGACCAGCCCTTCTCCTACAACAACGGCAGACCCGTGAAGAACGCCGACGGGAAGTTCAGGGGCATTACCTCTCTGCGCGAGGGCATCAGGGATTCCGTAAATATAGTGGCGGTAAAGACCCTGACCCAGATCACGCCCCAGCTGGGGTTCGAATACCTGAAGAATTTCGGCTTCACCACCCTGGTTGAGAGCAGGAAGGGAAGCGACGGCCTCGTATATTCCGATATCCAGCAGGCGCTGGCTCTGGGGGGACTCACGGACGGCGTCACAAATGAAGAACTTAACGCGGCCTACGCCTGCATAGCCAACGGCGGCGTCTACAACAAGCCCAGACTCTACACGAAGATCGTGGACCACGACGGAAATGTGATCGTGGACAATACCCAGCCCGAGACCCGCAGAGTGCTGAAGGAGACCACGGCCTGGCTCCTCACCAGCGCGATGCAGGACGTGGTGAACGGAGGAACCGGCACCAGATGCAATTTCGGCACCACCGCCATCGCCGGAAAGACCGGCACAACCTCGTCCTACAACGATTCCTGGTTTGCCGGATATACCACATATTACACGGGGACGTCCTGGGCGGGCTACGACAACAACGTGAACCTCACGTCCACGGATGAAAAGAATCTGGCCAAGAACATATGGAGGAAGTGCATGGAACAGATACATGCGGGTCTTCCCTCCACCCGTTTTCCGGCGCCTCCCGCAGGCATAGTCGCCGCGAACGTGTGTCATTCCTCGGGCAAGATCCCCGTGGCGGGACTCTGCGACGGCGACGTCAGGACGGAATACTTTGCGGAGGGGACCGTTCCCCAGACCACCTGCGATGTACATTATCAGGGATATCTGTGCGCCGTGGATCACTGCACGGCAACGGAAGTATGCCCCTTTAAATACTGGGGCGTGCTGACGAAGCTTCCCCAGGAGGATCCTTCCGTGCTTTCCGGTTCATCCACCACCGTTGTGGCCACTGATGAGAACGGAAATCCCGTGTTTGTCACCGCCGGATCACAGACCTGTCACCACAATGCGGCGTTCTTTGCCACCCCGGGATACGAGAACATCATAACCCAGGAGCAGGCGGCTCTCGCCGCTTCCGGTTCCCAGATAACGGCGGATTACAACAACGCTCAGCAGGCTGAGGAGGAGCCCATAGGATGAGGATTGATGAATTGTACAAGACCAGAAAACCCGGCATCTCTTTTGAGATATTCCCGCCCAAGAGGGATTCCTACCTCAAGGATATCGAGCCCGTGGTGGAGATCCTGGCGGACCTGAAGCCGGATTATATCAGCATCACCTTCGGGGCAGGCGGTTCCGTGGCCGACAACAGGACCATGGACATAGCCCGGCTGATAAAGGACAAGTATCACGTGGAGCCCATGGTGCATATGACCTGCCTGAATTACAGCCGGGACGAGATCGACGTGGTGGCCCGGGAGATGGAGGAGTACGGGATCGAGAACGTTCTGGCCCTCAGGGGCGACAGGAGGGAAGGCTTTCCCGAAAAAAAGGATTTCCGGTATGCGAACGAACTGACGGAATATCTTGTCTCGAAGGGACACGATTTCTGCATCGCCGGGGGCTGCTATCCCGAGGGGCATCTGGAATGCCCGGATAAAAAGACCGACATAGTCAATCTGAAAAAGAAGGTGGACGCCGGAGATACACTTCTGATATCCCAGCTTTTCTTTGACAACGGTTTCTTCTACGACTTCGTATCCCGCGCAAGGGAGACGGGGATAGGAGTGACCATCACCCCCGGCATAATGCCCGTGATCAATAGAGCCATGATAGAGCGCATGACCCCCACCTGCGGCGCAAGCCTTCCGCCCAGGTTCAGAAAGATCATGGAGCGGTACGGGGATAATAAGGACGCCCTTTTCGACGCAGGCATGTCGTATCTGGTGAGTCAGGCCGTGGACCTCATGGCCAGCGGGTCGGAAGGCATACATCTGTACAGCATGAACAGGGCTGATGTGGCGAGGAGGCTGGTGGACAGCCTGAAGAACCTTGTCTGACATTCTCGAAAGGATAAGGGACGGCTTTGTCTTCTGGGACGGAGCCATGGGTACGGAGCTTCAGAAGGCGGGGCTTAAGCCCGGGGAGCTTCCGGAACGAATGAACGTGTCTTCTCCCGAAAAGGTGACTTCGATCCATAAAAGGTACCTTGAAGCGGGAGCGCAGATAATAAACACCAACACTTTCGGGGCAAACGGCCTGAAATACGGTGACGAAGAACTGACGCATGTGGTCTCCGCAGCCGTGGACAACGCTTTGGCCGCCGTTTCGGCCGTAGATTACGGAGAAAAGAAATATGTGGCTCTGGACATCGGTCCTACCGGAATGCTGCTCGAGCCTCTGGGGACCCTTTCCTTTGAAAAGGCGGTGGAAGCCTTTTCGAAGACCGTCAGGGCGGGAGGAGACAGGACCGACCTGATCCTCATCGAGACCATGAACGACTGTCTTGAGACAAAGGCTGCGGTTCTCGCAGCCAGGGAAAACTCGGATCTTCCCGTATTTGTGACCTGCACCTTTGACGAAAAAAAGAAAATGATGACGGGGGCCGACCCCTCCGCCATGACCGCGATGCTGGAGGGGCTCGGGGTGTCCGCTGTGGGGACCAACTGTTCTCTGGGTCCCGAGCAGATGCTGCCGGTGGTGAGGGAGTATTACGAAAGATCGTCTCTGCCGGTCATCGTTATCCCCAATGCGGGACTTCCCAGGATGGAAAACGGTAATTCCGTCTATGACGTGGATCCCGAAGCCTTTGCTTCCGCCATGGTGGAGATCGCACGTTCAGGCGGCCGGGTCCTTGGGGGATGCTGCGGGACCACCCCGGATCACATAAAAGCCATGAGAGAGGCGGTCACCGGCGCGGTATCCGCGCCCCTTCCCATAACGGAAAAGGATATCACCGCGGTATCTTCCTACACACATGCGGTGACCTTCGGGGACTATCCGGTGCTCATAGGAGAGAGGATCAATCCCACGGGAAAGAAACGCTTTAAACAGGCTCTCAGGGAGAATGACCTTGAGTACGTTGTGTCTCAGGGAACGGAAGAACAGGAAGCGGGAGCTCATGTCCTTGATGTGAATGTGGGACTTCCGGAGATAGACGAACCCAAGCTCATGACTGAAACGGTCAAGGCGCTTCAGGCCGTGTGCGATCTGCCACTTCAGATCGACACCACGGATCCCGAAGCCATGGAACAGGCGCTCAGGATCTACAACGGCAAGCCCATGATCAACTCCGTTAACGGAAAGAAGGAAGTGATGGATTCGGTTTTCCCCCTGGCCGCCAAATACGGGGGCCTGCTGGTGGGACTTACCATAGATGAGGACGGAATACCGGATACGGCCGAGGGCCGGGTCAGGATCGCGGAAAA
>JAEELB010000003.1 GCA_016288705.1 Lachnospiraceae bacterium
GGTTCGTGAAGGAGGCTGTCGAGACCAAAGTTAGGATAAAATCAAAGAAATCTCTCATCTTATCTTAACTTTACGGGTTTTTCGAGGAGACGGCTGCCGGGTTTCGAGGGGACCCGTCATCGACCCGATGAAATCGCTATTTTTGTGAAATTTATCGGGTGGCCGCGGCCCGACGGTGCACGACCCTCCATATGTATTTGAATCCCCCTAAAATCCCCTGAAATGTTCATAATGACCATTGTCGGAGCGCCGGAGTGTTGCTATAATAATCCATGCTTGTCATGAAGGATTCAAAGGATAGATCACTACCCTATGGAGGCGAAGAGTACATGAAGACCGCCGCAAGGTTTTCCGCGGATCTGCGGAAGGAGACCTTCCGCGAGGTTCAGGAGTATTCTGCGACCGCAGTCACGACGGACGGCAGACAGCTCCGCTGATCTGCGGAAGGAGATCTTCCATGGGTTTTAGGAGTATTCTGAAACCGCAGTCACGATGGATGGCAGACAGCTCCGCGGATCCGCGGAAGGAGATCTTCCATGGGTTTTAAGAGCATTCTGCGACCGCAGTTACGACGGACGATAAGCATTTCCGCCACAACGTATCTCCCGGAGGGCGAAAAAGACACTGTAAATTGAAAGCGATACTCATAGCCGAAAAACCTTCTCTTATGAGGGAAATAAGATCTGCTTACAACGAAAGCAGGGCCTCGGTCCCCATGGAAATAGATTTTCTGGCCCAGGCGGGACACCTGATAGGCCTTGTCATGCCCGGAGATGCGGATCCTAAGTATAAAAAATGGACCGCGAGCAATCTGCCCATAACCGTGGACTATTCATATCAGGTCCTCAAGGGAAAAGAAAAGCTTGTCAAAGATATCAGCGCCGCTGTCCACAGCGGTCAATATGATGTCGTGATACACGCCGGAGACCCCGATCAGGAAGGAGAGCTCCTGGTCCGGGAGACGCTGGAATATGTAAATAACACCCTCCCCGTAAAGAGATTCTGGTCCAACGATATCACTCATCCCGCCATTATCAAGGCCCTGAATTCCATGAAAGACGACTCGGAGTACGACGATCTCTACGGGGCAGCCCTGACTCGCCAGCACCTGGACTATGAATTTGGCCTGAACATAACCCGTGCGGCTACGGTCAAGCTGGGGGATATTTACAGGCTGGGAAGGGTGAAGGCTCCCGTCATACGTATGATAGTGGACAGGGAGCGGGCTATCCGGGATTATGTGGAAAAGGTCACCTTCAAAAAGCGCTTCACATACATGAAGGCTGAGTTTGTCTGCGAGAAGGAATTTGAGGACAAAAAGGACGCCATGCCGTCCCCTGTGCCCGCTTTCTGCACCGTTACCGAGTTTAAGGATCAGGTCAAGAGCACCAAAGCCCCCAAACTGTTCAAACTGTCGACTCTTCAGGTGGAAGCCCACAAGGAGCTTAAGTTCCCCGCGGCAAAGACTCTTTCCGTGCTCCAGAGACTCTATGAAAAGCAGCTCACAAGCTACCCCAGGTCGGATTGTGAATATATCTCGGGAAACACCGATCTGACTTCCATAGTCAAGGGAGCGTCCGCCGTGACCGGAACAGATACCCGGCTTCTGACAAGAAGCCCCCGGGAGGTGCTTTCCGACAAGACCTATGTAAATGACAAGGCTATAGCGAAAGAAGGGCATACGGCCATCATACCTACGGGTAAGCAGGGGGCGATGGACCAGGATGAAACCAGGCTTTACGGTCTCATTGCCAGGCGGTTCCTGGCGGTCTTTGCCTCCCCCAAAAAGACCAGGCACCTGTCTGCAAAGGCCCTCGAAGGGGACGGGAAAGGCTGCCCCGATGTTTACATATACAAGGCTTCAAAGATATTGGAACCCGGTTATGAAGCGGTGCTGTACCCAGGGAAAAAGGAAAAGGAAGAGATACTGCTGAGCCTGGAAAAGGGACAGACCCTTGAGCCTGTGGAGTTCAGCCCCAAGGAGTGCGTCAGCAAGCCTCCCTCAAGATATAATGACGGTTCGCTTATCAAGGCCCTTGACAATCCCGAGGATTACAAGGACGAGAGTGGCAGTAAGGTGAATTATCAGATAGGAACTCCCGCCACCCGCGCCAATATCATCGAGGACTGCATCAAATGCGGCTATTTCAGAAGAGAAAAGGGCGTATTCTACGCTGAAGCGAAGGCGGAACACGTGATCGACACCATAGGCGATACGGTGCTCTTCGATATCACCACCTCCGGCCAGTGGGAGGAAAGCCTGGACGGGGTGAGAAACGGCGAAAAACAGGCGCTGTCAGTAGAAAAGAAGCTGAAGGAACAGTGTGACAGCGTCACCATGGATATAATCGGCAGGGATCTTGAAAAGATGTCAAAAGGTGACAGTGCTGCCGGTGGTGAAAAAAACTCAGAAAGCAATAGTGTCGGTAAGTGCCCGAAATGTGACGGAGATGTCAGATATGGGAAATTTGGGGCTTATTGCAGTCAAAAGTGCGGTTTCACACCCGGGAAGGCTTTCGGCAAGGTCCTCACCAGAAACCAGATAACTGACATCCTTGCCGGTAAAAAAGTCCTACTCAGAGGGTTAAGATCAAAGAACGGAAAGAATTATGACATGTATGTCAGGATGGTGGGGGTCGAGCCCTACGAGTACACTGACAAGTCAGGAAAAAAGGTTCAGGGCTTTGGGATCAAATATGAAACCTCATTCCCTGAGAGGAAAGGAAAAAAGGAGAGATGATCATGGAACGTAAAGCGGGTAAACTGTTGTCGGTCATTATCGCTGTCATTCTGCTCGTATCGAACTGCTCGGCATATGCCATGGCAGGAGACGGGAGTTCATACGCTCCGCAGGGTGACGCCGTATCCGGACCCTCCGATGCCATGATGGCCGGAGTGGTGGGAAATATCATAGACCAGATGGCGGCGGAAGGGATAGATACGAGAGACTCCGGCAGCTATTCGTCGGATGTGTCTTTCCTTGAGGAGGGGAGCGGTGCCGGACCGGGCCGGGATGACGCGGATGAGGACAGCGTCCCCGAAGCAGATGATGTCCCTGAGACAAACGTCCATCCGGACTCAGACGACAGCCTTGAGACCGCAGGCGAAGGCGCTCCGGATCCCGCTGATTCCGCCGGTGAAGAAGGGGACGCCCTTTCTGCTGCAGGCGCTTCGGGAACCTTTGGAGATTATGAATATGAAATCCTGAACGGATCCTATGCCAGCATAACCAAATACAAGGGAAGCTCTGCAGAGGTCGTGATCCCGTCCAAAGTAGGCACCTATGAGGTCCAGTCTGTAGGCGCCTCCGCGTTTGAAAATAATACCGTCCTGACAAAAGTGACTATCCCCAAAACGGTAGAAACCATCGGGAAAAGCGCGTTTAAGGGATGTTCTGCGCTTACCGATGTGGCGGTGGAAAATGATTCCATACTCACGACCATCGGAAACGGGGTCTTTCAGTCCTGCATCCTGCTTGAGAGGTTTCCTTTTCCCAATACCCTGACATCCATAGGCAATGATGCATTCAACGGATGTACGGGACTGACGGAACTGAACCTGAATTGCGTGTCGACCATAGGCGGGTATGCTTTTGCGGGATGTACCGGGCTTAAGACTGTGTCCTTCCCAGCCGGCGTAAAGAGCATAACCAGGAGGGCTTTCTACGGATGCACCGGCCTTGAGAGCATAGACTATCCTTTGTCATGGGAAAGCGTGACTTACTACAGCGGAAACGGGGCTGTATTCGAAGGATGCACAAAGCTCACGGAGATCACCGTTCCCGAGGGAGTGAAAGCGATGCCCGACTACGCCTTTGCCTACTGCGCCTCGATACAGAAGGCGACACTCCCGTCCACGATGGAGGGGATCTCAGCCCATGCATTTGAGGAGTGTACGGGCCTGACTGATGTGAACATCCCGTCGAAGGTGAAGAA
>JAEELB010000036.1 GCA_016288705.1 Lachnospiraceae bacterium
AATATACCCCAAAGAGGGCCGATAAACGGGATCAGGGACGGCAGCGCCAAAAGATTGAACACAAGGCCCTGATTCGCATGGAACTTGAGATAATCGGACCTCTTCCCTTCCCAGTCCCCGCCGAAATACGCAAGGAGCACTCCGATAAAACCCGTATAGCACAGGAGACTCAGGAATTTATCCGTCTGGTACTCGGGCTTATACGAGGGATACTGTTTCCGGGGCTGCTGTATATAGCCGTACTGCTGGTTCATCTGCTGCTGATACCCGTACTGGGCTGCGCCCGGCTGCTGGTATCCGTACTGACCCTGAGCCGGCCCCTGCTGCTGATACCCGTATTGACCCTGAGCCGGTCCCGGCTGCTGATACCCGTTCTGACCCTGTACTGCGCCGGACTGATCGAAACCCTGCGCTCCCGGGTCTGCACCCGGCTGCTGAAAATCGTTTTGAGGAAGAGGCTGCGATCCGGTCTCCGCTGCGGTTTCCGTAACATTCTGCTGTGTAGCCGTATCCGCGGAAGCCGCCTCAACGGCCGCCGCCTCGATATCCTTAGACTCTGCAGTTTCCGCATCCGCCGCCTTTCCTTCAGAAACTACGGCCGCTTCCGGCGCGCTTTTCTCAGGTTCCTGCCCGGAGTCAACAACGCCGACAGGTTTCCCGCACACAGTGCAGAACAGCGCATTATCTTCGATCACAGCGCCACAGTTTGAACATGTCTTCATTTATCAAGCCTCCTTCTTTATATCCTCGACCATAGGCCCTATCTGTTCCAGAACATTCTGCATGTCCTCAAACAGAAATCCCTTTCTCGTTACATCGTTTCTGGTCTCCTCGAGACTCCTGCCGAGTTTTTCGTAGGATTCCCCTGCGCTCTTCAGTTTCTGCGTCACTTTGTCAAGTGAATCCTCACATTCCTCGAACCGGTCCACAACCTTCACGTTTTCTTCGGAGATCTCCCTTGCAACGGTACTGATGTTGCCGATGGATTCCTCAGCAGTATTCATCATCTCATTGGAATGCTCGAGGCTCTCGCTGGTCATGTCTATGGCCGCCAGCAGGCTTCCCGCGCTGGCGTCGAGGGACGCCATGCTTTTATTTACGGAATCCACCAGCTGCTTTATCCCGAATGAAAGGGAATTGACCTCATCAGCCACGACGGCGAAGCCCCTTCCGGCGTCTCCCGCTCTCGCGGCCTCTATGGCGGCGTTCAGAGCCAGAAGGTTCGTCTGGTTTGCTATCACCACTATGCCCTGCATATCCTCGCGGATGGCGGTGAACCCCTTGTTGAATTCCTCGAAGACGCTTCTGATCTGGTCGAAACTGTTGATGAGCTCCGAGGAACTGTCCTTTACCGCAGCCATCTGTGTTCTGCTCTCATTTACGCTCTGTTCGATCTTTTCAAAGGACTCGCCCATGGCGTTTATCACCTCTTTTACGGAGGAGAATTCACTCTCCAGTCCGCTGAGGGATTCGGTAAATTCCTCATTCTGGTTTGCCACCACTTCAAACGAATCCTTTATGGACGTAAGGTTGTCGATGGTCACAGCCTCCTCCTTCTGGAGTTCGGCTTTTTTCTTCAGAAGATATTCTCCGGCATACTGGATGGGATACACTCCCTCCCTTATGGCAGCGGACCTGTCAGGCTTGTCCTGAACTGCGGGGACTTCCTGTTTCTTTCCTTTTAAGAATTCAAACATACTCTACCTCCTTATGAAGCGGAAAATAACGTCGCATCTGTACGGTACAGGGGTTTCCTGCGGCTGAAGGAGCCCGGAGCCTCTCACTCAAAAACAGCGCACACCATGGTCTGGTTCGTGTGCTGGTTCCTGAACTGTTCGCCGCCGGCGACATATCCCATATGATTGTCCGCAACCTGTTTCATTCCTCCGATATAATCCGCAAACAACTTCCTGTCCGTCATAAGGAGATACCTGAAGGCGCAGTCAACGCTGAACATGTAGGAAGCGTGTCCCACCTCATTTTTGATCTTCTCACGGGTTCCGCCGTTTGTGGCTATCACGTCGTCGGAAATATTCATGATCGTAACGGCGTCGTTCTCGTTCACCTGTTTAAAAAGTCCGAGAGTGCCGTTGTTCTCACAGGATCTTATCGAGGTAATAAATATCTCATCCGCCACACAGCGGCCGAAGGGATGGTCGAATGTGGTGGCTGTGACCTGAGCCCTGCTGACCCTCGTGGAGGCGCAATAGACATCCGCCGCAGGGCGGCCGTCCAGTTCTATGAGCTCTCTCTTCTCACGGTTCACCTTAGTGGCGATGTGCGTGGAATGATCGCCCTTTTCGTAAATGTTTTCGCGATAGGTTCTGATCTTCCCTGCGGTATTCTTTATCAGGACATAGGCGCAGGCGTCCTTATAGATCTTCCCGTCCACAGCCACCTCGGATTCGGCTGAATCCTCGAAATTGAAGGTAGTGCCGCCGATGAGACCTATACGGGTCCCCTCCAGCACCGACTGTATCGTGGTAATGACCTGCTCCTCATATCCGGTGGTGAACTCTATCAGCACGGTATTGTCGGAGCCGGCGCCTATCTTCCTGACGTTTTCCTGAAGCGCTCTGACTGACTTCAGGGGAGCTCTGGAGATATCCTCCACCACTCCCGTCACCGCTTCGACTCCTCCCTCAAAGCTTGTGATGACCAGATGTTTGTTGTGGTCGACTCCGTTGGCGAAGGTCTCGCCGCTGGTTCCTATACTGGGCACACCCGGGAATCTCTCATTCAGGTATTTTACAGTATCTTCAAAATATTTGAATTCAACCGTAAAAATGAGCAGGATCGGTTTCCCGAAGCGGGATGTCGCCTCCTGGACAGCTTGAAGCGCATCTGCTTTCCGACTGGTGCCTATGACTGTTTTTACCATAAGAGAACTCCTTTCGTCGTGATCCGCAGGGATCATTTCTCATGGATGACCGGACAGGGATCTCATCCCCTGCCGATGACTGCACTATTCCGCTATGTATGGAGTTATCCGGGACTGACAAATGATGTCTTTCTTGTAAAACCGTTTCAAATCTGACAATCGACAGCGTTCAGATCAAACCGTTTCAAACCTGACAATCGACGGCGTTCCGCTGCCAACGATCGGCGGGAGCCCCGGGCGCCGTGAAGACATCCCGGGAACACCGATCCAAAATCCTTCCCAAAATGCTGTAAGAAGCCTTCGGCTTCATCTGTCACTCGCCCTCATAAGGCACCACCGAGCCCGAATACTTGCTCTCTATCCACTTCTTTACCTCATCGGATTTGAGGACTTTTACAAGGGCTTTGATGCCGGGTTCGTTTTCATTTCCCTGCTTTACCGCAATGACGTTCACATAATTTGTGGCGGCGTCAGAATCCTGCGCCTCATATGCGAGAGCGTCGGTGGCGACCGTAAATCCGGCCTCCATTGCATAATTCCCGTTCATTATAGCATAATCCACGCTCTCAAGCTGATGAGGCACCTGAGCAGCTTCAACCTCCACGATCTCAAGATTGTGAGGGTTTTCAGTGATGCTGTTCACCGTGGCCTGAAGGCCGACCCCCTCTTTAAGGGAAATAAGGCCGTTTGCCTCAAGCAGGAGAAGCGCTCTAGCTTCGTTCGTCGTATCGTTGGGTACGGCGATGGAATCTCCGTCCGCGAGTTCATCGAGACTCTTCTTTTTGCCTCCGTAAATGCCGAAAGGCTCATAATGGATCCCTCCCGCGGACACAAGGCTTGTCTTGTTCTGCTCGTTGAAATCCTTCAGATAAGTTATGTGCTGGAAGTAATTCGCGTCTATCTCCCCCGATTCTACCACATTATTGGGCTGCACATAATCGTCAAACACCGTGACCTTTACCTCGTACCCCTCGGCTGCAAGCGCGTTTTTTACGATATCCGATTCCAGTATCTCTGCATGGGGAGCTGCAGTTGCGGCTACAGTGATGGTCTGAACCCCTCCCTTATCAGATGCGGCAGGCGCGTTTGCCGCGGGGGCAGATGTACCGGCCGATGAACCGCATCCGGCAAGGGCCGTCAGAGCAAATACCGACGCCATGAACATAGCCGTGATCTTCTTTTTCATAATACTATCCTCCCTGGTTCTCTTCGTTTCTTAGGGGACCGGCCCCTTCAAAACGGAATACTCCGCCTTTATCTCCCTGTTTGGCGGAAACTTTAGTGGCATGAAACGGAAGACCGTTTCATTTTCCGGAACGATACCCCTTTCGCCCGGGCCCCCATATATCGTAAACGCACGAATACGCGCGTTTATGATCCTCATCCGGATGTTCTGTGATCCAGAGCCTTTCCCAGTTTCATCCCCGCTGCCTGCATTATCTGCACCATGGCCACAAGAAGGACCACCGTGGCTATCATCACGGGAGTCTGATATCTGTAATATCCGTACTGTATGGCCACGTTTCCCAGGCCGCCTCCTCCGACTGTGCCCGCCATGGCGGAATATCCGAGGATCGTAGCCAGAGCTATCGTAGCACCGGTGATCAGGGACGTCCTTGCCTCCTTCATCATCACCTTGAACACGATGACGCGGTCATTGGCTCCCATACTCTGGGCCGCCTCTATAACGCCGTGATCCACCTCAAGGAGTGACGACTCCACCATCCTCGCGATGAAAGGCGCGGCCGACATGACAAGGGGCACCACCGTAGCGCTGGGTCCATAAGTCTTTCCTACTATAACCTTTGTGAGCGGCATTATCAATATCAGCAGTATGAGAAAAGGGATGCTCCTGATGATATTCACTGTCACATCCAGTATGCGGTACACTATCCGGTTAGGATGAAGTCCGTCCTTCGCGGTCACCACCAGCCCGATGCCCATGGGTATCCCGATCACGTAGGCTATCAGGGTGGAGGCAAAGACCATATAGAGCGTTATTCCCGTATTTTCCGCAAGAAGCGTCCCGTATTCCTCAAAAAAATCAGCCATCATATCTCTCCTCAAGTTCCTTCATGGATGAAAGCTCGTTGACAGCCAGTCCCCGTTCGATAAGATAGGCCTTCATCTGTTCCCTGACCCCTTCGTCCCCGGGCAGCTGGAGCACCATCTCCCCCTTTGCGGTACCTCCTATGTCCCTGGTATCCGCCCTCATTATGTTCACCGGCTGGCCGAATCTCAGTACCATATTCGCTATCACCGGCTCGTAGGAGGAATTCTCGGAGAATACAGCCCGGATCAGATGCTCTCCGCTGATCCGGGAAACCTCCCGGTCTCCGGAGGACATCACAAGCCTGATCGCGGCTTCAGTCCTGGGGTTATTGAAGACCTCCAGCACTTCGCCGGTCTCGGCGACCTTCCCGGAATCGATTATGGCTACCCGGTTGCAGATCTCCGTCACCACGGACATGGCGTGGGTTATTATCACTATGGTGATGTGGTGGGTCTCGTTTATCTTCTTCAACAGATCCAGTATCTCCCCGGTGGTCCTGGGGTCAAGAGCGCTGGTAGCCTCGTCGCACAGCAGGATCACGGGATCGCTGGCAAGCGCCCTTGCGATGGCCACCCTCTGCTGCTGGCCTCCGGAAAGCTGGGACGGATAATTCCCGGCTTTATCCGAAAGTCCCACCTCCCCCAGCAGTTCCATGGCCTTTTCCCTGGCCTTTTTCCGGGGAACCTTATTGATCTCAAGGGGGAAGCACACATTGTCCAGAACAGTTCTCTGCTGCAGGAGATTGAAGCTCTGAAAGATCATGGACATCCTGGTCCTCTGCTTTCTGAGCTCGGCGGGGGTCATGCTCTTAAGGCTCCTGCCCTCCACTATCACGTCTCCGGCGGAAGGCTTTTCAAGGAAATTAAGACACCTTACAAGGGTGGATTTTCCCGCTCCGCTCATGCCGATGATGCCGAAGATATCCCCCTTCATAATGTCAAGGGTCACATCGTCAAGAGCTTCCACCCTGTTGTCGGCAGTCTCAAAGACCTTCCCCAGATGGTCTATATGTATCATCACATTTTCTTCTGTTTCCGTCATTTTCTCCGTTTCCGTTCCCATGCCGTTCATCATTCCGTCATCACCCTTAGCCGGGGCCATTCTCTGTCGCCCGTTCATTTATCGTTCCGGCCGCTCCGGTCATTCTTCATCGCTCAGATCGTTTATCAGATCCTTCATTCCGGACCCTCCGTCTTCCAGCTCATCGGTCTCCTCGCCGGAATTGGAAAGCATGCCCGCGTAGATCGTTCTCGGTATTGAAAAAAGCCTGCGCGTTTCCGAGACCAGTCCCGCCTTCATTTCCGAAAGCACATCTCCCACGGTCTCCATGGAAGAGGCTAAGCGGCTTTTAGAAGTCCTTCTCTCCTCAAGGAGCTCGCCATATCTGTTCACCGCATTCCGGACCGCTTCGTCCCATGAAAGATAGATCTCTTCCATGGCGTTCTCTCCCGTGATCCGCATCCCGTTCAGATCCGGGGCAACGGCCTTCAGAAGCTCGTAAAGGGACGCCGCATCCTCGTCAATAAGGTACGCATTCCTGCGGTCGGTGACTCCCTCCGCCGCACAGGACCCTTTTATCATTACGCTTGCCGTTCCGCAGGCGGCGGCCTCCCTGACCACTATCCCGTTGGTGTCGTAGGTTGAAGGGAAAATGAACAGGTCGGCCCTAGTGTTCCAGGCCCTGAGCACATCCCTTTCCCGTATGGGCCCCGTGAAGATCACTTTCCCGGTCATATCCCCGGCTCCTTCGGAGGAGCTCCAGCCGTCTTCGTCGGAAAAACTTAAAACGCTGATCCCGGACTCTCTGATCCTCTCTTCCAGACCCTTTCTGTCAAGTCCGCCTCCCACGAATACCATCCGGTAATCGATCCCTTCCGCAGACAGCATTTTAAGCGCCTCCGCTATCAGAGGAAGGCCTTTATAATCTATCAGCCGGCCCACAAAGAGGAACACCGGCACATCTCCGGGCAGATCCAATCCACCCGTGACCTCTCTCACCAGTTCGTCGGAAACCCTGCCCTTTTCAAAATCCACCCCGTTCTGCATGACCCTGTATTCGCCCTTGAAGCCAATGGCCTTCAGGTCTTCTCCCGCTCCCCGGCTCACGGTCCAAACCTCATCGCAGGCGGAGATATTATTGATCACCAGGTTCACGGCTTCCCTTCTCAGGAACTTCTTTTTGAGGGTCTTGCAGATATCGTATTCGAATTTCGTGTGATAGGTGAACACGATGGGAGCCCGGGTCTCAACCCTTGCAAGCCTCGCCATGAGAGTCGAGGCAAAAGGACAATGCGTATGTATTATGTCCGGGGAAAATCTCCTGATATCCACCAGGGCGCGGCGCGCCAGAGGATTTCCCGCCCTGTAGCCATAGATCAGTTCGGAAATGTTAAAGCTGGTATAGGGGTATATCTTATAGGGATATATGCTGTAATCGGCGTCGGGATACGCGGGGGTCACAACAACGGCATCCGCGAGCTCATCGGTCTTCATTACGGAAGCGTAATTCTGAACAGTGTTTGCCACCCCGTCCAGCATGGGAGGGAAGGAATCATTTAAGAGACAGACCTTCATTCCGCCGGAACCTCCGCTGCATCGGGACTGAATTCTCTCTTTCTGATCACCTCAGCCTGGGCTATGATCTTCTCCTTCCAATCGTCATCCTGCGCATCCAGCTGATAAACGTTGTACCCGTACTGCCTGCCCAGGGTGCAAATGATGGCTTCATCATCGATATGAAGCGAAATGCGGTAATGACTGGGCATTTTCTGGGGCAGCATCTCCCTTGCGCCCCTCTGCACCTCTTTCATATGTCTGTTCCCGTTCACCACCCCGTCAAATATGACACGGTAAAGCAGGAACAGAAGTCTTATGTACCGTTCGGACCGGAAGGATGAAGTGTAGACCCACACTTCGTAGCCCATCTTCTGGAGAGAGTGTACCACATCGGGCGTCCCGAGCCTGAGCCTCTCCCTGAAGATCAGATTAAGCGGAAATATAAGCGGCTTCTCCGTCTTATGGGTCTCCGGCGACACGAAAAGAACCTCGTCAAGGTCGAAAGAGACCCTCATTTTCCCGCTATATCTTTTCATTTTCCTTTATGCCTTTAATTATGTCGGCCACGTCCCTGAGTCTGTCGGCAGGAGCGCTGCCGAGAGTGAACTCCTCATACGCCCCCGTTTCGGGAAGGACTCTCACAAGGGTTTCATTATCTATATGGATGGTCTCCTTATACTTCGCCGCAAATAACTGCTCGGACTTTTTCTTTCTCTCCGCATTCCTCTTCGTCTTGACGGCGGTTCCGGTGATGATGCCGTCCAGCTTCACCGAATATCTCTTGAAGTAGGCGCGGATGTACTCGAGGGAATAAAGACCCGAAGTATACACCCATATGTCATATCCCTGTCCTCCAAGATAATGGAGCAGGGATGGCACCCCGAGCCGTATCCTCTCCTTGTAGATCCTGTTGAAGGGGAAGTGAAGCGGTTTTTCGGCGTCGGTCTCCGCGGCATTGCAGAAGACCGCCTCATCCAGATCTATTGTGACACGTTTGTCATGCTCGGAATTTCTGAGCATATTCTCGATATCCGTTTCCTGTGTCAGGTTGATGATGGATACGGGAGCCCACTTGATGCCGACCCGCAGGGCGGCAGCCCATCTGTGATGGCCGTTCAGGATCATATACCCGTCGGGATGGACTTTTTCCACCATCAGCGGCTCCTCATCGCCGTTTGGCCTCATGGAATGCCCGGCACGGAAGGTCTTCTCGTAATTGGAAATGATACCGTAGTTCGGACCGATGGAAGGAAAGCAGAATTCGTCATCCGGATTCGGGTGTAATTTGCGTATGGGGACCCATTTGACCAGCGTTCTCTCAAGAAAACCTGCTTTGACCGGTACAAGGACGCCCTCATACTTCTTAACTTCGCTGTCTATGAATTCAGTAAACTCGGTTTTTGGTGCGGCCATATACGGACACCTCTCTCTGTCACAGGGTAAATGAATATATGTATCTAATTTACCCCACCCCTCAAATACTGTCAACCTGCAGGGACACCGGACCGGACATGCCGTAAAACGCCGAAATACAGGGAAGTATCCCACACAAAAGAAAATTAGCACTCACCTCTTGACAGTGCTAACAAGTTATGGTATAACATAATCAGCTTCAGGAAAGAGAGGCACGGGAGACGGTTCGAGGCTCTTCCCGGAAGCGACGGACAGTAACCTGTAAACAGTGTATGATCCGCTTTCGGGCGGACGAAAGATAAGAGGTAAAGGAGATGAGAACTATGTTGACACCCAGTATTTTTACGAACACTTCACTTGAGAACATTTTTGATGATTTCTTCAACGATGCGTACTATCCGGTGAGAAAGGGAGCTTCCACCATCAGCGCCATGAGCACCGACATCAGATCCACCGATGACGGATACGAGCTGGAGATGGATCTTCCAGGCTTCAAAAAGGAGGATGTGACCGCGGAGCTCGACAAGGGCTATCTTACCATCAAGGCGTCGCATCAGGAGGAAAACGAGGACAAGAAGGGGAGCTACATCCGCCGCGAGCGTTACAGCGGGAACTATCAGAGAAGCTTCTATGTGGGAGACGACATGAGGCAGGAAGACATCAAAGCCTCCTTCAAGGACGGAGTCCTGAAGGTCGCTATCCCCAAGGTGGGGACGAAGGAAGAGCCCCCCAAGAGCCAGATCTCCATTGACTGAGGGAAATAAACCCCTTCAGGAAAGGGTAACGGTCGGGAACGATCCACTGCCCTGCGGCAGGTGACAGAAGGCGCAGACTTAAGTCTGCGCCTTCTTTTTTCATCACAGAGTCCCGGATCTCATCCGAATTTTTCTTTAAGAAGGGCGATCTCCTCAGCATCTCTCTCACTGTCCATAAGCCCCATGATCTCCTGCACCCTTTCATCCGAGAGGGTGTATCCGAGCCGGGAGGACCATTCCAGATACACCTCCATGAGGGAATATCCGGCTTTTACTATCGGATGACCGCTGTCCACCTTACGCCCGGAGCCTTTTTCCTTTTCCTTTTCTATAAGCCTGAACTTGCCTTCCACCATATCGGTCAACAGGCTGTACAGCTGCTGATCCACGTCCCCGTAAGGATCTTTCATCCCAAGGCAGATGAGGGGCGGGACAAAGCCAAGGGTGGCAGCGGTATAGTAATTTCCGTCGAATTTACCGGTGTCTGTCTCCTTATCGGTAAGGGGAGTGTTTCTCTTATTTGTCAGATATACTATGACAAGGTTTTCCTCGGGATCGATCATGGTCAGTGTGCCGGTCCAGCCCTGGTGCCCGAGGGTGTCGAAGGAGGAATCTCCCCCGAAATAATAGGCCCGCTTTTCATCTCCCTTGCGGTACCAGCCCACTCCCCAGTTTGCGGAGATATCCGACTGGGGCGCCGAAAAAGCGTCTATCACATTCCGGGAAAAATACATTTTATCTCCGTATCCTCCCGTAAGCATGAGGGAAGAAAGCTTTGCCAGATCGGAAGCGTTTGCGAACATCCCGGCGTGGCCGGAGACTCCTCCCATTACGTACCATGCCGCTTCGTCATGCACTTCCCCCTGGATCGTATCCTTCCGGATCCCTTTGAAATCCACGACCCCGTCCCTGGTATTCCCGCAAAGCTCCGTTGCGGCGCAGTCCTTCGCGGAAAACCCGTTTTCAAGGGGATTGAAGCAGATATGGGACAGGCCCATGGGCTGCCAGAACTTCTCCTTCAAAAAACTGTCGAGGCTCTGACCCGTGATCTTTTCGATGCAGAAGCACAGGAGCATATAGTCCACATCGGAATACAGTGTTTTGCTGCCGGGCTCGTACATAAGAGGGGTTTTAAATATCGTAGAGAGTGTTTTCTTCCTGGTCTCCTCACTGCCGTCCGAGCCCGAATAAAGGATGTTTTCCACATCCGTATTCCATTCGGCCTTTTCCTGGTCGTATTTCTCCCTGTGATAACCGGGAGATGAAGGAAAACCCGCCTGATGCATCATCACGTTCCTGACGGTGAGTTCCTTTTTCCATTCTTTATTCACGGACAGATCCGGATTATCGTATCCTTCATACTTTATGAAAACCGTATCCTCATAGAAGGACTGCCCGAGGATATCCGATATCCTGGTATCCATGGTGAGTTCCTCACGGGTCACAAGATACTGGACCGCATAGGCTACGGAGTACATTTTTGTATTGGATGCAATATCGAAGAGGGTGTCCGTGGTCACAGGGTCCCCGTCCTGTATCCTTGTGCCGTCCGGCTTGTAGGAATTCAGCAGGCCCCAGGCGTTTTCATATACCAGGCTGCCGTCCTTTACCACCGCAAGCTGGGCGCCGGAAAAACCGTATTCTATATCGGACCTTATGATGTCGTTTATAAGGGAGACGGCTTTTTCATTTATCACGCCGTCCGGACTCCCGGGATCCATCACCTTCGGGTAGGGGATACATACGTGGATCTGTGCGCCGGCGGGCCTTATATCGGACACCTGAAGCACATTTCTGCCGTTGACCACCGCCCCGCCCGGGTCCACCTCGTAGCTTTTGCCTCCGGTCATTGAGGAATTATCCACCTTTACGCTGTTCACGTACAGATCGAAGCTTTCCGTTCCCTCCGGTACGGAAAAGTACAGCGATCCCTGGCCCGTGAAAGAGATAAAAGGGACTTCGGAATTCATTACAAGGGTATCGTCGGTATACCCGGCCTGATCGGGGAAATCAACTTCCTTCTGCCACTCATACTCCGGTATCCGGGATTCGCGGATCACGGCTTCAGCTCCCGTATCAGCGCCGGCGCCGCGGGCAGGAGAACTCTCCCCCTTACCGCCGCCGGTCCCTATATCTTCAAAAAATGGGGCGGAAGCTGCTCCGCCTCCCGCTTTTCCGCAGGAGACCAACTGGGCTGCGGATGTAAAACATATCATGGCAAATGAAAGAGCCTTCAGCATCTGTCTGTTCATTTCTTATGTCCTCCGATCTGGTCATGCCGCTGTATGGCGGTGGCGCCCTCCTCAAGATCGCTGCCCTTAAGGACCGCGTTCTTGCCGAATCTGGACTTCAGCCCCAGCACGGCTTCCTGTATCCTCCGTTCCCTGTCGAGAGCCTTTTTCTTTTCCTCCTCTTCCCTCCTCAGAGCCTCGTAATCCGTGAACAGATCCAGCTGGACGTACTTTTCTTCCTCTTTGGACTCCTTTTCCGGTATCACGTGGTCTGCCGCGATGTTAAGTCTTCTGATCAGGAGAAATGGCGAGGTGGTCTCATCAAATATAGCAAGGAGAGCGTCGGATATCAACCTTGCGGAAGAGGTGTGCTCAGCCAGCTTCCTGCTGCCGCCGGTGTGCTTCGGATGGGGTCTTCCGTACCAGTCCGGCACCACAGGCCCTTTATACTGCTTTCTGATATCCGGATCCTGCAGATTTGACACATCGTAGCCTGTCATCAGGCTGACCCTGTCCGTCACCAGTTTCTTTTCCATCATGTCCATCACAAGCTCATCCGCCATCTCACGGACTATGAGCCTCGCCTTCTCGCGGCTGTATGGCTCCATGAGGACCTGGCCCTGGCTGAGGCTGTTGTTATCCGGAATATAGTTCTTTGCATCAGCCATGGTGCAGGGTTCCCATCCCCAGGCATGGTCTATCAGGAGTTCCGCGTTTACTCCGAAAAGTCTGTACAGGAGTTCTTCATTGTAATACTCGTCGGGACGGCCGATGGAGCATCTGGCCACGTCCCCCATGGTGTACATTCCCCGGTCTTCAAGTCTCTTTGCGTACCCTCTTCCGATCCTCCAGAAATCAGTGATCGGGCGGTGCCCCCAAAGAAGTCTCCTGTAAGCCGGCTCATCGAGTTCCGCTATCCTCACGCCGTCCCTGTCAGCTTCCATGTGTTTTGCCACTATATCCATGGCTATCTTTGCAAGATACATATTCGTGCCGATCCCCACCGTGGCTGTTATCCCCGTCAGGTTCAGGACGTCATGGATCATCTTCATAGCCAGTTCATGGGGAGTCAGTCCGTAGGTGCCGAGATACGCCGAGGCGTCCATAAAAACCTCGTCTATGGAATAGACCAGGATATCTTCGGGGGCGATATATTTCAGATAAACTTTGTAGATATCAGTGCTGACGCTCACATAACGCGCCATCTGCGGGGGCGCGGTGATATAGGAGAGCCTGAGCCCGGGATCGGACTGAAGCTCCGCTGCGTCGCTGGACTCTCCGGAGAATCTCCTTCCCGGAGCCTTTTCGAGTCTTTCCGCGTTGACCTCCCGGACTCTCTGCACCACCTCAAAGAGCCTCGCCCTGCCGGATATGCCGTATGCCTTCAGGGAAGGGGACACGGCAAGGCAGATGGTCTTCTCCGTCCTGGACGCATCCGCCACCACCAGATTCGTCTTCAGGGGATCAAGCCCCCTGTCGGCGCACTCAACGGATGCGTAAAAGGACTTAAGATCTATGCAGATATAGGTTTTCTTTCTGCCATCGAACATGCGTTCATTATACCGCATCCGGTGGCAACAGTCAATCAGTCCGGTCAGCCGGTGATCCTGACGCTTGCAATATACTCCGTACCGGCGGGGACATCCGGACCGGGAGCATTTACAAAGACCTCAGCCTGCTTTCCCTTTGCTTCAAGCCCCATAACGAAGTGGCATATGGCTATACCCAGGTCTATCTTCTGAAGGTCTCCCGTTGCATCGCTGACATAACCCTTGTCCTTCTTTTCATAGAAATGATATACGCCCTCCTTGAGAATGATCCTCCAGGGCTGCTTATTTACGGCAGAAGGAGCCCATCTCACCGATTCAAGTACTTCGGACATGAGTTCATCCGGCACAAGAGGCTTTTCCCAGGTCCCGTCAAAGAACAGTTTTTCGGAAGGGAACCGCGAATCGGCTCCTACGCCTTTACGCATCAGGGACTCCCTGACGGATCTCTTCTTTGCGGGGTATCCGAGAGGGCTTACGCACGGCATCATTTCGTTCTCCTTCAGCCCTGCGGCCTTTTCAAAGACTTCCCGCTTCATGGTGCCTCCTATCCAGACCGTGCCGATCCCGAGGGACATGGCGTGGAGCACGAGCTTTTCAAAGGAATAACCGAAGGCCACATCCGCATAAGGCTTTTTTTCCACCTTACCGGCAACGTAAAGCTCCTCTCCGGACAGTACCGGGCTCGAGAGGCGGTGCTCTTTTGCGTCAAGCAGCACGAATCCCACGGGGATATCAAAGGGGTTGGGGATATCTTTGATATATTCCCCGATATCCATTCTGTGCTCCTCACTCAAGGGCGTCCCGTCATAGGTTCGGACACTTTTTCTTTCCATCACCAGTTCGAAATAATCTTTCATCGTCATACCTCCCGGCATTAATTTATATTTTGTGATATTATATTGTGCGTCACATAATAATGTCAAGCATTTTCTCCTGTTTGAATTTACGAAAAAAGGGCTGTATAATGCCGGGATATGGAGAACAGGAACCCAAAACCGGATCCCGAAAAGGGCCGCCTCTCTCCGGAGGAAATAAGAGAGCTGGCGGCAGCCGCCGTGAGAGACATTCCCGAAAGAGTGAAAAAATGGGCCGCAGTCATGGGGATCACCTACGGACGGATAACCATCAGGAACCAGAAAAGCCGCTGGGCAAGCTGCTCCACCCTGGGAAATCTGAACTTCAACTGCCTGATGATGCTGATGCCCGAGACCATCCGGGACTACCTCGTGGTCCACGAACTCTGTCACAGAAAAGAGATGAACCATTCCAAACGTTTCTGGGCGGAGGTGGAAGCCGTGATCCCGGATTACCGGGCCTGCGAAAAATGGCTTAAAACGAACGGCGAGAGCATCATGGGGAGGATGTGGTGACCCGGTCCTGCCCCCGCCCTCCTAAAAACACTATTGACAACGCTCAACAGGTATAGTATTATTTCATGGTCGGCCTCGGAAGAAGGCCTCGTAAATGCGATAGTAGCTTAGCTGGTAAAGCGCCACCTTGCCAAGGTGGAGACCGCGGGTTCGAATCCCGTCTGTCGCTCTGTACAAGCCCGTATTCACGGGCTCTTTTATTTTCCGGGATTCAAGCCCGCTCGGGCGCAAAATACAAATTGTATTCCTCCGCGATCTGTGATAGACTGACTGTATGTGTCTTTTGAGATTAGTATTGCCCTGCGGGGGAATTTGAGAATATGAGATCCGAACGATCCAAACCGGTAAAAGCCTGTCTGGTCATCTACTATGTCGTACTTGTCCTGTTTTTATGCCAGATCATTTTCCGCACCGACCTGATGGAATTCCTGCACTCCGGCAGGGAGGCTTCCGAGCGGGATTACACGTCCGGCTGGACCCTGGAAACCGGTGAAGTTGTGGATATCAGCAAGGTCAGCGCCGGGGATTTCGGCGGCCGCCTTACGGTGTCGAAGACCCTTCCGGAATATATGCTGGAGACCGACTCCATTTACTTTTCCACCAGCAACCTCCGTTTCAAGGTATCCGTGGACGGGGAAGAGATCTACTCTTTCGATACCGTGGAAAACCTGACCGGCACCGGGGACGGCATCTCCTACCACATGATCGGTCTGGGAAATAAGGACGCGGGAGAGACCATAAGCATAGTCGGAGAATCGGTCTTTGCCGACGGTTACAGCGGGCGCATCAATGATATGCAGTACGGCGCGGAAGAACTGTACCGGTATTCCGTCATGCGGAATAATCTCTCCGGACTGGTCCTTTCCCTGCTGATGATCATTTTCGGCATTATGATCATAGCCTTCTATCTGGGAATGTCCCGCAGGAATACGGTGATGCGGTCGATGTGGGGATTGGGGCTCTCCGCCATGCTCTTCGGATTGTGGAGTCTGTGCGATACAGGCATTCCCCAGCTTCTGACCGGGACCACCTACGCTTCGAGAGAGATCGTGTACGGCATCCTGCATCTGGCGGGTTTCCCGCTGATCTGCTTCGTTTATTCCAAGACAAAACAAAAGAGACGCATATACCTGTACCTGTCATTCCTGACCACCTTCCTGTGTTTTTCACTGCTTTTGTTTTTCAGATTGAGATTCGGCGCGGACATGCATAACATGGTGGGGCTCATTTACTTTTCCTACGCCACTGAGCTGATATGGCTGTTGATCATGCTGGTCGACAACGAGCTTTTCTGCCGTAAAAAGAAGATCGCCTCCTACATGTCCTACTTCTACGCCGGAGCCTGCATTTTCATCGCCTCCTGCTTCATCGACATGCTGAGATATATCGTGGGCAAGAAGGGTTCCATAGGACACGGAAGCTGGTTCAGGTACGGTCTGGTGCTCTTTTTCCTGTTCATGGCCTTCCAGATCTTCGACTGGTGGTCAAAAGAAAAATCCTCCCTGGAGAGGGACCGTTTCGTAAATCATCTTCTCCAGTACAACATGGATTCAATGGAGCCCGAAGACAAGATCAATAAGGTCCTTGAATATCTCTGCGAGGAACTCCACGCCGAACGCGCCTATATCTTTGAGGACATGAAGGACGGCACCTTCGACAACACTTACGAGTATTGTGCCTCAGGAGTGACGCCCGAGATAGAGAACCTGAAGGGGCTGCCCTATGAGGGCACGATAGACGCCTGGTATGAAGAATACAGAAAAGACGGGCTTGTCATGATCCACGATATCGAAAAATACCGCAAGGTAAATGAGAACATATATAATGTGCTGAAGCCCCAGGGCATCCGTACCCTGGTCACGGGGCCGCTCATCCTCGAAGGCAGGTACATAGGATTTTTCGGAGTGGACAATCCGCCCGAAGAGTCCATGAACGAGATTTCGGAGATCATCAGGCTTCTCATGTTCTTCCTTTCGGAGCTTGTGGCGCGAAGGGATTACCACAGACGCCTGATGGAATACAGTTATCATGATTCTCTTACGGGCGTGGGGAACAGGCGCGCCATCAGGGAGTTTGAGAGCAACACCCTTGACACTTCAAAGCCTTACGGCTTTGTCATGTGTGATATCAACGGACTGAAGACCGTAAATGATACCAAAGGACATGAGGAGGGCGACGAGCTGATAATGAGCGTGGCCTCCTGCCTGACGACAGTCTTCGGGCAGGAGAACGTGTTCAGGCTGGGCGGCGATGAATTCGCGGTGTATTCATTCGATGAAAGCAGTCAGGAATTTGAAGCCAGGATAGAACAGCTCAGATCGATGATCCGGGAAAAGAGCCTCTATGTGTCCATAGGGTATTCTTACGCCGACAGCGGGGATCCCGACTACAATTCCCGCAGGATACAGGCAGACAACAGGATGTACGACGAAAAGCGGGAGTTTTACCGCGGCAATAAGGGCTATTACAAGCAGGCTGCTTCGTGACCGCCGGCAGCATGCGGTTCAGTCATCCCGCACGTGACCGCCGAATGCGGTCCCTCTGCCCCGGGTTCTCAGACCAGAGTGAGTCTCCCCTCATCCTTAAGAGTAAAATGATCCCGGTTCTTAAAGAAAAGCTCCAGCTCCTCCTTGTCGTTCGTGCACAGACGCCTGACGGAGACCTGACCGTCGCCGGATCCGGCGGATATCCCGAGAAACTCTTCCATGTTCCTGTAAGCGTAGGTGTTGATCCCCACAGTATACATCCTCTCCTCATCCGGCTGTCCGCCACGGTACTCCATTGACAGTATCTCCTTATCCTCCCTGCGGACCGTGAGCTTCACGGTGCCGGACAGGATGAAGAAGACGTTTGCCCCCTCCCACGCTTCCTTCCTGTACATATGTCTCAGCATGTCCTTCAGCTTTTTGCCGGAAAGGGAGATCTCAAATATCTCATTGTCATAGGGAAGGGCGGTCATGAGGTCGCGCCTTGTGACTTCAGGCCCCAGTTTCCTCAGTCTCAGGACATTGGTGGATAAAAGGAATATGTCGGTAGAAAAGCACTCCCTGAAGATATCAGTCATCATGTCCATAAGAGGGCTTTCGCGGTGATACCAGGTGAGTTCCAGTTCTCCCGGCATGGAAAATAAAACCTGATCGTATTTCCTGTCGGTCTCGGTCTGAAAGCGGTCCAGGTAGAAGCTTACCAGAGGATCCTCCTCACAGGTATAGCGGTCGATGCTGTTCAGGCTCCAATCCCACTCCAGTATCTTCTTGTCACCCTTATCCCAGACCAGGTCCATCCGCCCCACCTGCCTGCTGCCAAAGCCGGCCTGCACGATGGGGATCCCGTTCACGATCCTCGGTTCATCCATGTAAGTGTGGGAATGTCCGCCGATGATCATATCTATCCCAATGCCGGGATCCAGCTTTTCCGCCAGAGCGAGGTCATCCTCTATCCCCAGATGGGACAGCAGTATGGTGATATCGGCGGGATCCTGAGCCGTTTCTCTCATTATCCTCTCAAGCTCTTTCAACGGCGGCGTGACCCTCACCGCCTTGTCTATTATATCCTCCTGGCTGATCCTCCCGGCAATGCTCTCCGTCAGCAGCCCTATGAAGCGAAGCCTGACCCCGTCCCTCTCCACATCCTTCCAGGCCGCAAAGAGGCGCCGGTTCAGCTCCCTGACGTACAGGTTCCCGCAGATCACGGGAAAGTCAGCGCATTTCTCGAGAAATAAAAGATGAGACAGCCCGTAATCCAGCTCATGATTTCCGATCTCAAAGACATCCGGCTCCAGGGCGTTTGCAAGCCTGATAGTGGAGAAGCCACGGTACTCGGTATCAATGATGGAGCCCATGAAGAGATCCCCCGCCATGGCGTAGACCACATTCTCCTCCTTCTGTCTCACAAGGCGGACAGCTCCGGACAGACGGGCAAGTCCGCCCGCAGGGACCCCGTTCCTCAGGCTTTCATTGAAATCCCCGTGAATGTCATTTGAATGCAGTATGGTGAGTTTGACCGTGTCCGACATATGGCTCCTGTTCAGTTCCCCCGTCCCCCGATTCCGCAGTTTAATGGAGTTCCGACGATCCTCCGGGTCTGAGTGGCATCAGCACTTCTCCAGAAACGTCTCAAGGAATCCGTACACCCTCCTTACCGAGGATACGGACATCCTCTCTCTGGTGGTATGTACGTCCCACAGATCCGAACCGATGGACACGGCGTCCAGTCCCGGAAGCTTTTCCAAAAGGATGCCGCACTCCAGCCCCGCATGTATCTCCGTGAAACGGAGTTCCTTCCCCGTGGATTCCCTGTAGGTCTCCCTCAGGAGTTCCTGAAGGTCCGACGACGCCACCGGCTCCCAGGGGGAGTACTTTTCCGTGATATCCGCTGCTGCCCCGAAGGACCCGGCTACGGAGAGCATCTTTTCCTCAAGATCGTCAAGTCCCTGTCGTTTCTGGCTTCTCAGGGAATAGGTCAGCTTGAGCGTATCTTCCTCAAGACAGCATATTCCCAGATTCAGTGAGGTTTCAGGGATCTCCGGCCCCATTTTCTGAAGACCGTTAGGGAGCTTCCCTATCAGTTCCAGGCATTTTCCCGTGGAAACACGGTCGCAGGCAAAACCCTCCGCCGGTTCCGACAGGGCAAATGAAAACTCCATGTCTTTTTCATTTTCCCCGTATCTTTCTTTTATCCCGGAGACCGCATCCTTCAATGACTCCGTGAGCCTGTCTGCGTCTTCTCTCCTTACGGCCGCCTTTACCCTGCACTCCCGGGGTATGGCGTTGGACTTTCCACCGCCCTGCATGCGCATCAATCTTATGTCAACCTGCTCCGATATTTCCCTAAGGAGTTCATCCATCACAACAACAGCATTTTCACGGTTTTTATCTATATCGCTCCCGGAGTGGCCCCCCAGGAGTCCTGACAGGGTTATGTCAACCAGAGTCCACCCTTCCGATATCTCCTCATTCCTTATGACGGGAAGGGACAGCTCAACGTTGGCGCCTCCGGCGCATCCCGTGATCACGACCCCCTCCTCCTCGGAGTCAAGGTTTATGAGCCTTCTCCCCTTCAGCACGGACAGATCGACCCGTTCCGCCCCGTACATCCCGGTCTCTTCGGAAACCGTGAACACACATTCAAGTCTGGGGAAAGAGGCTTTTTTCCTCGAAAGAAAGGACAGGGCGTAGCAGATAAAGACCCCGTCGTCGGCTCCGAGGGTGGTTCCCCGGGCAGTGACCAGATCGTCCTCCAGTTCCGTATCAATGCCGTCGACGTGCATGTCCTTGGGACAGTCGGGATCCTTTTCGCAGACCATATCCATGTGGCCCTGGAGGATCACAGGCTCGCTGTCCTCCCTTCCGGGATCCGCTTCCCTTATGATGATCACGTTTCCCTGTTCATCTGCATAATGCTCCAGGCCATTATCCCGGGCAAAGCCGGCGAGCCATCCGCTCACCTTTTCTTCTTCGCCTGAGGGTCTTGGGATATGTGACAGTTCCTCAAAAAATCCGAAAAAATCCTTTGGTTCAAGTTCCGATATCGCCGACATCCAAACGCCCCCTTTTACCGGTTACAACAGATTTCCTTTCACCGTTTCCTGTAAAGGATATATGTATGATCCACGCCGTTTGTGGGATAGTCCGCCGAATCCACCTCCTCATAAAACTCAGGCACGGTGTAGGGCAGCGCATCCCTTGCAATGATATACTCCGTCTTCCCCTCCTTCACGTATCTCTTCTGTCCCTCCTCGATCACCGGTACCCCAAGTGTATTGGTCTGGAAATACCTGCAGTCAGGAATGATCCCGGTCAGGGTATAGAGACCGGCGTCCAGGCAGTTCACGTTGAGGAGGGTCGCGTCAGGGTCCTCATTTACGGTATCCGCAAAGGAGAACAGGAAAAAGCTGTCCCTGGTCTCCCTCATAAAGTCCCTGTTGGGCGTGACGGAAAAAGAAACTGCCAGGGATAAAACCGCGGACAGAGCGGGTATCAAAACAGCTATCGGGATCTTTCCCCTGAGCTTCCCACGGGTGACGGTACCCACGGCCTTTCCGACATAGCCCATTCCCACGGGCGCAAACACGGAAAGAGTGAGGCAATAATACGGAAGGCTCCCGCCCGCATAAAAGATCCCCAGGAACGTAAATAAGAACAGCCACCAGGGCGCAAGCCTTTCAATGGCTCCCTGCCCCTTTTCAATAAGGGCTCCGAAGAGCCCGATAAATAAGGGCACATAATACCCCGGGTCGTCCCTGAGCTGCCAGTACATAAGCCTTATGAGCCTGTGCAGGGCATCCGTCAGTCCTTCTTTTTGGGACAGATGGCTGTACAGAAAGACGTTGTCGTAGACGTACACGCTATACCAGTCATGCAGCCCCCCTCTGACCCCGAAAAACAGGAGCCATGGGACCATTGACAAAAGCATCCCGCCGACAAATATGAAAAAGTAACGTATTATCTTTTTCCCCTGACCCATGGACAACAGTTTCAGGGAAAAGACAAAGGCAAACGCCAGATAGAACCCCAGCCAGGTGTATTTCACCTGCATCAGGATCCCTGCTGCCAGGGCGTTTCTGAACACCATGCCCGCAGGCGGCAGAACAGAGCCGTTTACCTCTCCGGTCAAGCGGATGTCAAGCGGTTCACGGGAGTCCCCCCGAAGGGAATTGACTGATGAGGTCGGATGATCCGCGGAAGTTCTCATATAGTCCAGGCAGTCATAAAGCCCCATTGCAAGAAGCGGAAGGAAGATCTCTTCGGCAGAGCCGCCCCAGTAAAAGGCCTCTGACGTGCATACAACCGCCCCCAGCACGGGCGTGAGGGCGAGGCAGGCCGTCCGTCCCGCATAAAGTCTCATGATCCTGAAAGAATAATAAAGAAAGGCCGTGAGGGACACCGTCTCCAGAAGGAAAACCCCGGCAAAGGTCCTGTGGGACAGGAGCCAGGCCAAACCGTAGACCAGATAAAGGTAAGGCCCCTTCTGGTCGTAAAGATCCCTGTAGGGCAAAAGGCCGTTCATCAGGCCTTTCCCCACGGTGAAATAACTGTTTGCGTCGTCCCAGTTGTTGAAAACATACAAAGGCGACGACCTTGAACAGACAAGGAGGATAAAGAAGGCTGAGATCAGGCAGAACAGAAGAACCTTTAGGGCCTGACCTCTCTTCATATCCTCGTCATGACGAAAATATCGTAGATGGCGCGGATGGCGGCCTCAAAGTCGTCATTCTTTACGCCGATTATGATATTGAGCTCCGAAGAACCCTGATCTATCATCTTTACGTTCACGCTGGCGTGGGCCAGGGCGGAGAATATCCTGCCGGCAGTTCCCCTTGTGGCTCTCATCCCTCTCCCCACCACGGCTATCAGGGCCAGATCGGATTCTATCTCTATGGAGTCGGGATGAGCGAGCCTGTGGATCTCCGCCACCACCCTCTGCTCATGGCTCATGAACTCGCTCTGATGGACGAAAACGGTCATGGTATCGATACCGGAAGGCATATGCTCAAAGCTTATCCCGTTATCCTCGAACGCCTGAAGGACCTTGCGTCCGAACCCGACCTCGGTGTTCATGAGATCCTTGTCCACATTGACGGCGCAGAAGCCCTTCTTCCCGGCGATGCCCGTGATGATATACTCCGACTTCTGGCAGGTGCTCTCCACTATCCAGGTCCCCGGATTTGAGGGATCGTTCGTATTTCTGATATTTACCGGGATCCCTTCCCTTCTCACGGGGAACACCGCCTCCTCATGGAGCACCCCGGCTCCCATGTAGGAAAGCTCCCTGAGCTCCCTGTAGGTGATGGTGTCTATCCTGACTGGATCGTCGATTATGCCGGGATCCGCCACAAGAAATCCCGATACATCCGTCCAGTTCTCGTACACGTCGGAATGGACGGCTCTGGCAACGATAGAGCCCGATATATCGGATCCGCCCCTTGAAAAGGTGTGGATCGAACCGTCGGGAAGACTTCCGTAAAATCCGGGGATCACGGCCCCTTCCTTAAGCGCTTTGAGCTTTGCCCTGGCGGTTTCATTCGTCCTTTCCGATTCGAAAGTCCCGTGCTCGTCGAAGAGCACGATGTCGGCGGCATCCACAAAAGGTCTGCCGAGGGCAGCCGCCATGATCAGCGCGTTCAGGTATTCGCCTCTGGACGCGGCGTAATCCCCGCCATTCTTTGAGCGGAAATTCGAGTCGATGGCCTGGAACTCGGAATCCATATCCACCTTCACGCCGAGTCCTTTTACTATCTCGTCGTATCTGGCCCGGATATTGTCAAGCGCCTTGGAAAAATCCCTGCCGTCCTCCGCAAGGGCGTAACACCTGTAGAGCATGTCCGTGACCTTGGCGTCCCCCTTAAATCTCTTTCCCGGAGCGGAAGGGACTACGTACAGCCTTTCCTTCTCGCTCTTTACGATCTCAACCGCTTTTTTGAACTGATCGGCGCAGGCAAGAGAGCTTCCGCCGAATTTAACCGTCTTTATCATCAGATATCCAGCCTTATCCTTCCGATCACGCCGCCGATGGCCGAAGCAGCCTCATCAAAGCTCTTTTCGGACATCTCGGTGGTAATGAACGCATACTCACCCGTCAGGGCCGCTCCGACCTCTTCGGTCCCGCGGAACACCTTCAGGGCGTCCTGTTTCTTTTCCTCGGAGACTCTTACAAAAAATCTTCTTCTGGTGGAAGAGAAGTCCACCACATCCGAATCGTCTCCGCTCCATTCATATCTGTCTCCGTCCCCGCCCTTAACTGCCAGGTCCACCACATCCGCGGACACTGCGCTGGCAGTGGGCAGCATTCCCGCGCCCTGGCCGTAATACATGGATTCTCCGAGCATGTTCCCATCCACTGAGATAGCGTTGAACACTCCGTCCACCATGGACAGAGGATCGCCGCAGGGGATCATGAAGGGTGAGACCGCCACGTAGGCGCCTTTGGGAGTCTTTCTGAATGCGCCCAGGAGCTTTATCCTCCTCTTAAGCACCTTTGCATACTTGAAATCCACGGGCTGTATCTCGGATATCCCTTCCGTATACACCTTCTGCCAGTCCACGTTCTTTCCGGTGACAAGGGATGCGAGTATGGCGATCTTTCTCGCCGCATCGAAGCCGTCCACATCGGCGGAGGGGTCTCTCTCAGCAAAGCCCTTATCCTGCGCTTCCTTGAGCACGTCGTTAAACTCCCTGCCCTCTTTTTCCATGGCAGTGAGGATGTAATTTGTAGTCCCGTTCAGGATCCCGGTGATCCCGTTGATCTCGTCCGCGGTGAGACAGGTCTTGAGCACCCTGAGGATGGGTATCCCGCCCCCCACGGAGGCTTCAAACAGGTATCTGACTCCGTGGTCTTCGGCTATCTTCATAAGCTCGGGACCTTTGGCCGCCACAAGAGCCTTGTTGGAGGTGCAGACGCATATGCCCTTCTCGAGAGCGGCCTTTGTAAACTCGTAGGCAGCTCCCGTGCCGCCCATGGTCTCCACCACAATGTCGGTATCCGGATCGTTCAGGACATCGTTTATGTCGTGAACGATCTTGTCTTCATTTATATCACCGGGAAAATCCCTGAGATCAAGGATATGAGACACCTCGACGTCAACGCCCGAGCCTTCCCTTATCCTGCCCCGGTTCACGGAGAGCACTTCGGCCACGCCGCTGCCCACCGTACCATATCCCAGTATGGATACATGCTTCATAATGCGCCCCTTTTGCTCAAGTTTTCAGGTCAGGGGGTAACGCCCCGTAAGACCGCTCACGATCCCTCTCGCGCTCTCGATCCCTGTATCGCCGCTCTTCACAACGATAGATATGGCTTCCGCCACCTTGTCCATGTCGTCGCAATTGAGGCCGCGGGTGGTCACGGCGGGAGTTCCGAGCCTGATGCCGCTGGTCACAAAAGGAGTCTGGGGATCGTTGGGTATCGTGTTCTTATTTGCGGTGATATGAGCCTGATCCAGCTGCTTCTCCACTTCCTTTCCGGTCTTTCCGAAGGAAGACAGATCCATGAGCATCAGGTGATTGTCGGTGCCGCCGGACACTATGCCGATGCCGCGGTCCTTAAGCCCCTTGCACAGAGCCTGGGCGTTGTCCACCACGCTCCTGGCGTAGGTCTTGAAGGTGGGCTGCATTGCTTCCTTAAAGCACACGGCCTTGGCTGCTATAACATGCATCAGAGGGCCGCCCTGGGTCCCCGGAAATACGGCTTTATTGAATTTGAATTTTTCGGCGCTCTCAAGGCTTGAAAGGATCAGACCTCCCCTGGGTCCTCTGAGAGTCTTGTGGGTAGTGGTGGTGACCACGTCCGCATAGGGCATCGGCGAGGGATGAAGCCCCGCTGCCACCAGCCCCGCTATGTGGGCCATGTCCACCATGAGGACCGCGCCGACTTCGTCCGCTATCTCCCTGAACTTCTTAAAATCGATGGTGCGGGCGTAGGCAGAGGCGCCTGCGATGATCATGGCGGGTTTGCATTCCTTTGCGATCCTGAGCACATCGTCGTAATCGATGAGCCCGTTGTCGTCCACGCCGTAACTCACGCAGTTGAAATAGATACCGGAGAAATTCACCGGCGATCCGTGGGACAGGTGTCCTCCCTGATCCAGGGACATTCCCATGAAGGTATCTCCCGGCTTCATCACCGATGAAAAAACAGCCATATTGGCCTGGGCACCGGAATGGGGCTGTACATTGGCATAGGTGCAGTCGAACAGATCCATGGCGCGGTCTCTCGCCAGTTCCTCCACCACATCCACGCACTCACAGCCGCCGTAATATCTGTGTCCCGGATAACCCTCGGCGTACTTATTTGTAAGAGGGCTCCCCATGGCAGCCATCACAGCCCGGCTGGTCCAGTTTTCCGAAGCTATAAGCTCCAGATGGTCATTCTGTCTTCTGATCTCGCTCTCTATGGCCTCCGCTATCTCGGGGTCCACAGTTCTAAGTTCTTCAATAGAATACATATCGTCCCTCCTGTGTTACAACATTTTTCAGAACGCAAGCGGTAGACATTATATCACCTAAGGCAGAAAAAGTACAATCCTTTATTTTTTGAGATATGTGACATATCCCGTCTCCGTAAGCTGAAACACCGGGACGCGGCACAGGGAAAGTTGAAATACATACGGCGATATGTTAGTTTAATTAACGGTCAGTCCTTCGGCTTTCCCGATCGAAAAGCCGGACTTCGGGATTCCGGACAAGCGGGAAATGTGTACGGGGGCGTGATGACACAGGTTTCAGGCGTCACGTGTGAAAGCGGGGAAATATGGATCTGGGCATAATAGGAACAGGTAGAATAGCGAAGAGATTTGTTCAGGAGTGTTCACACGTACCGGGCGCGGACATCAAAGCCGTGTACAATCCCCACGAGGGAAGCGCCGGGCGCATGATCGGAGATCTGGGGCTTGATGCAGAGCCGCTTTCCGACGCCGGTCAACTGTGGGAGCTGGTGGATGCCGTGTACATTGCATCCCCTCACGAGACTCATCACGGCTATATAATGAGCGCCATAAACGCAGGCAAACACGTGCTTTGCGAGAAGCCTCTCTCCCTTAAAGAAAGTGATGCTGCGGATGCTTATGATCTGGCAAAGGAAAAGCAGATCGTCCTTATGGAAGGTCTGAAGACCGCCTATTGTCCCGGCTACAAAAAGCTGAAAGAGGTTGCCGAAAGCGGTGCCATCGGCGAACTGTTTTACACGGAGGCCTGTTTTACCAAGCTGGAGGACCCGAAAAAGAGGGAATTGACGGATGAAAAATACGGGGGCAGCTTTACGGAACTCGGAAGCTACGTGATGCTCCCCATGGCCGATCTTTTCGGGACCCGCCCTCTGCATCCGGACTTCGACAGCATCTGCGGGGAAAACGGGCTGGACCTGTTTACACGGGTAAGCGTATCCTACCCGGAGGGTCTCTCAACGCTCACCTGCGGTCTGGGAGTAAAATCCGAAGGCAGGCTTCTCATAGGGGGATCGGAAGGTTATATCGTGGCTGAAGCCCCCTGGTGGAAAACAAGGCATTTTGAACTGCATTTCGAGGATCCCGGGAAAACCGTTTCTTATGACGAAGAGTTTGAGGGAGACGGCCTCCGGTATGAAATAAGGGAATTTTTACACAGGATCGGGGAGGATCCTTATTGTTTCCGGGAAGAGGAAAAAGCCCGTTCGGTATTCTTTGCCGGAATGATGGAAAGATTCCTCAGCACCAGAAACGGCGGTTGACCGTATCTGCCCTTCCCGGCGGATACGGAATATTATCAGTCCTTTCCGGCGGCCGGTATCCCCGACGTGATGAGTGAGATGAAAACGACAGATTCAGCGGAAGAAAAAAAATACATTGCCATGAGAAAGAGAAAAGCTTTCCGCGAATCTCTGCTCTATCGCTTGATGCGCGTATTTCCCATTCAAAAGAAAAAGATCGCCGTCACCACTTTTGAAGGCAGGACCGGATTCTGCGACAACCCCAGATACATCGTGGAAGAGCTTCACCGCAGGGATCCGTCGCTTGAATTTGTGTGGCTTATGAACGATCCTGATCCCGCCCAATTTCCGGGTTATGTCACAGTGGTGAAAAACACACTGATAAACAGGGCTTATCACCTGTCCACTTCAAGGATTTGGATAGACAATTACAGAAAGCCCCTCGGGACCCTGAAGCGCAGAGGCACCGTATATTTTCAGACCTGGCACGGGAGTGTCGCCATAAAGGCTCTGGGACTCCACCGGGGAGAGGCTCATTCAAAGATCGCCCACATGGTCAGCAGCAATGATTCCGACATGACGGATCACTCCCTGATCGACTCCGATTGGGGAAGAGAGATCTTCAGGGACGGCCTTCTCTATTACGGGGACTTTCTGAAAACAGGAACCCCAAGGATGGATATCCTCATGACCGGCAGGGATGAGCAGAGACGATATATCAGGGAAAGATTCGGCATACCCGCAGATTCAAGGATAGTCATCTATTGCCCCACTTACCGTGAAAAAGGCGAAAAGACAGAGCGGGTAGTATATAACGAGCCTTTTTCCCTGGACTTCAACAGATTACTGGACGATCTCACAAAAAGGTTCGGCGGGGAATGGTATCTCATGGTCAGGCTCCATCCCCAGATGGCGGTCCAGCTTAAAGAGTTTCCCCTCGAGGCAAAACCGGACCGTCTGATAGACGTGAGCCGGGAGAGGGACATGAACGAGATCCTTTCCGGGACGGATGCGGTGATAACCGACATATCCTCCACCGGCACCGACGCCTCATGTGCGGGGATCCCTGTATTCCTTTATATAGACGACGTCAGATCCCTGAAGAAAGAGAGGGGATCATTTTACTGGATCTTCCCTGACAGATCGGGAGATCCCATAGTCAGCGATCTCCGGTACACGCCCGGTTTCAAGGCTGAACTCCCCTTCTTTCACGCCGGGACAAACGATGAACTGGAAAAACTGATCCTCTCCTTTGACGAGGAGGATTACAAAAAGAGGGTCGACAGGTTCTATGACTCCATGGGTCTTTTGTGCGACGGCCACTCCTCCGAAAGAGCGGCAGACGAGATAGAAAAGTACCTGTGACCCGCGGCTTCAGATCTCCGTCAGATCCACTCCCGCGTAAAAATCCTCGAGCACTTTGACGATGGCTCTCGATACGCTTTCATCCACAGCCTTTGTGTGTCTCTTTGATCTGACGCTGTTGACGAAGGCCAGCATCTCGTAACGGATGCCGTCCCCTTCCAGCTGGTAGAAGAACCTGCGGTTCTTCGTCTGATCCTCGTATCTGACCTCAAAATAATCCGTCTTCCACCAGGGAGCGGGGACGTAGACGTACCCGCGGGTCCCGGATATCACCAGCTCGCCTTCGGATTTCACGTTCTGTCCCGATTTGACGGAGGCGACAGCGCCGGGATACAGAAAATCTATCTTCGTAAAACCGTCGTGAAAGGTCTTCCTGTTCACAAAGCGGGTGATGATGCGCTTTGATACATAATCGGTTCCCAGTATCTGGAACACGGGAAGCATGGCGAATATCCCCCAGAGGCAGAGACTGTTCCAGGTCCCGGGGTCGGCATCCTCAATGTCCTGATCCCTTAAGCTTGTACAGGTGGAGTCCACGGAGAGCACTTCCCCTATGATCCCGCTCTTCAAAAGGAGCAGCAGCCGGGTGTAAGCCTGACAATAGGCGGTCTTAATGGCGTCCACTATGACGAGTCCCTTCGAAGAAGCCAGTTCTTCCAGTTCGTCGAAGTCTCTTGTCCTTATGGCAATGGGGGTACGGCACAGCACGTTCATCCCCCGCTCGAGAGCGAGCTTTATCTCTTCGTAATGTCTGGAGGGATCGGAAGAAATGTAGACGGCGTCCGACCTGTCCAGAAGCTCACGGTAATCATCCGTTATGAAGGGCACGCCCTCCGGCTTTTCCTTTACCGCCCCCGCATCCGGAACGCACAGGCCGCTTATACTGAGACCGTTCACATAGCGGCTCTGTTCGAGAGCTTTTACCGGGAGCGCGGTCCCGCTGGTCACCCCCAGGCTTATGGGAGCGTCGTTGCTTCTCAGATCGGTGCTGGATATCCCTTCGGTCCTGGGGAGGTAGACCACCTGACAGTATTCTCTCAGGTAATCAAAACGGCCTGTCCAGTCGGAACCGATGACGAATATGTCTATGTCCAGCCTCTGGATGTCGTCGATCTTCTGGCCTTCGTACTCCTCCGCTATGATCTCATCCGCAAGGTCAAGATTCCGGACCGCTTCTATCCTCTCCATCAGGGATTGTCTTACGTTTATCTTCCCTCTGGCCCTGTCGAAATCGTCGGTGGTGACCCCCACCGTCAGATGATCCCCCAGAGCCTTTGCCCTTTTGAGCAGGCGCACATGCCCCTCGTGAAGCATATCAAAACTGCCGTATGTGATGACCTTTATCATTCTTTCCTCCGTATCCCGCAGCGCGGCTATGAAATATAATATCAGCAATGGTCAAGGAAGTGAAGAGTCGGTTGAAAACGGGCGTATTATATGCTACCATTCCTATTTGAGTATGAGCAAGGAGGTTTTCCATGGGAATAACGAGTATTTTCAAGGGAGAACTTGCAAACAGCATCCGCGAAAAGAAGCAGTTCCTTGAGTGGATGAGGGGGGCCGATATTTCCATAAAAAAACTGAAAAACTGCGCTCAGACCATCGACAGCCTGAGAGAACTGGCAAAGGTGTCGGATATAAGCGCCCTGAAGCCGGCTTCGGGCTGGAGGAGAAAGCTTCAGCTTGATTCCATCAATCTGGCGGGGGATGTGACAGAAGAACTTGAGAAAGCCGGGATCGAGGCCTTTCTGTATGCGGGCTGCCTCATAGGTTACGCAAGGAGCGGGCGGTTCATTCCCTGGGACGACGATGTGGACTTCTGCATAATGCGCCCTCATTTCAACAGGCTCATTGAGTATTTCGAGAAGAATTACAATGTGCTGTACACCTCCGGAGGCACATATGAAGACGACATGGGGGAGGTGGACGAATTCTGCAAAAAGCACCGGGGCAAACCGGTGCTGATCAAATTCTTTGATTATGCGAAGTACACCATTGCTGACAACCATGTAAAGAGGATCACCATCGATTTCTTTCCCTACGACTACATAAAGGACGGGACGGATTTCAAAGAATACAGACAATATGTATACGATTTCCTGGAACGCTCAAAGCAGGTCCCCAGGAGCGAAAAAAACGCCTTCCGCACGGAGGCGGAAAACAATAACCCTTACTCTTCCCTGACCCCCACTTCGATCATCGGCTCCGGGCTTGATTGCGTCCCCCGGAACTGGCTGTACGAAAAGGCCGGGCGGTTCATCCCTTCCGAATACGTCATCCCCCTGAAATGGGCTGAATTTGAAGGGCGCAGGTTTAAAGTCCCCGCTGATCCCGAAAGATTCCTCGGAGAGTTCAAATGTCCGGGTTTCGACACCTATCCCCGGCAGTTCGCAAACGGCGGCCTTGCGGGGCATGAGGAAGGATATTCCGGGTGGTTTGCAAGGCACGGGACGAAAGCGGAATTGACTGCCCATTCCGAGGAGGAAGTAAAGGCTCTCCTGCCGCTCTACGAAAAGCTCCGTGATAATAATATCTTTGCGGAATTCATTGACAGGATCCCCGGGGACGACTGGGGATACATAATGGACAGTTACGAAGTCAGGTATGTCTTCCGCAGGAATTTTGATTCCCAATGGGCAGTGTCCATGAGGGGACAGGAGGATCTTAAGGGCTACAAAAAAAATAAACTCGTGTTCACCGGAGACGCTGAAAGCGCCCTGAGACGCATCACGGAAGGGAGCGGGAGCTGACATAATGAACAAGATCAGGACATTCAAGGACATCTGGGGCAAGTTCATGTCCCTCCTCACCCCCCAGCAGAAAAGGAATTATTCCTTCCTGTTCTGCGGCATGGTCATCGGCGCCTTCGTTCAGACCCTGGGAATATCAGCCATAGTTCCCTTCGTCCAGGCCATGCTGACGCCCCAGGAAATGCTGAACAAGCGCTACATAGGAGACGCATTGAGATTCGTGGGGGCACAGACCGACACCCAGATAATACTCTGGTCGGCGGCCCTGGTGATCCTGGTCTATTTCATAAAGGACCTGTATCTGGTCTTCTATTCCTGGTGCAGCATATCCTTCCGGAGAGGGCTCGCCCAGGATCTCTCCTGCACCGCCTTCAGAAACTTCCTTTCCATGCCCTACACCTTCTATCTGCAGTCCAACACCGCCGAGATAATGCAGGGAATAGGGGGTGACATCACAGCCACCATGGGGCTCTTTGCTTCCCTGATCGACATGATATCGGAAACCCTGACGGTGCTGGCCATCTCCGCCTATCTGATCTACACTGACTGGATGATGTCCCTGGGGGTGCTGGCCCTCTGTCTTGCAAGCTTCCTGTCCATTTCCAGGCTCTTCCACGGCTTCATAAGAGGCGTCGGAAAGAAGCAGAGGGAAGCGTCAAAGACCATCAATAAATGGGCCTACCAGTCGGTGAACGGGATAAAGGAGATAAACGTTTCCAAGCGTCAGAAATATTTCCTCGACAGCTATGAAAGCGCCTATGAGACCTATATGAACCTCCACAGGCGGGTGGATTTCCTCTCGGCGCTGCCCAACCGCATCATTGAGATAGTGGTGATCACCGGCATGGTGGCGGTGATCTGCATAAGGCTCGCCTCCAACACCGGCGGAGACAACACCCAGTTTGTGGCAAACCTCTCCGCATTTGCCCTGGCGGTACTGAAGATCACTCCCAGCATCTCCTCCGTTGTGACGAAGATCAACTCCATCGGAGTGAGCCGCCCTTCGCTGAATGCGGCAGTTCAGAACGTGAAAGAAAGCCAGAAATACAGAGAGTCCCAGTCCCTTCTCCAGGATAAGGCGGGGACCGACGACAGCACCGTGGTGACATTTGACAAATGCCTCGAGATAAATGAGATAGAGTGGACATACCCGGGTACGGAAAAGAAGGTCCTGAACCGGCTGTCCCTTAAGATAAATAAAGGCGAAGCCATAGGCTTCATGGGGGAATCCGGAGCGGGAAAGACCACCCTCTCGGACGTGATCCTGGGACTGTACCGTCCCCAGGAGGGAAAGGTCCTTGTGGACGGAGTGGACATCTACATGGTCCCGGACCAGTGGGCTCATCTTGTGGGCTATGTGCCCCAGTCCGTGTTCCTGCTGGACGACAATATCAGAAACAACATACTCTTCGGCCTGCCCTTTGACGGGGATGACGGCAAGATATGGGATGTGCTGGAGAGAGCCAGCCTCGGAGACTTTGTTAGGGAGCTCCCGAAGGGTCTGGATACCCAGCTGGGTGAAAGAGGGGTCCGCCTCTCGGGAGGACAGAAGCAGAGGATCGCCATAGCCCGGGCCCTGTACGAAAGGCCTCAGCTCCTGGTACTGGATGAAGCCACCTCCGCCCTCGACAATGAGACCGAAAGATCCGTGATGGAATCCATTGACGCCCTGCAGGGCAGCCTCACAATGATAATCGTGGCCCACAGGCTCACCACGATAAAGAACTGCGACAGGATCTACGAGATACGCAAGGGTGAAGCCTTTGAGCGGGACAAGGAGGAGATCTTTTCATGAAAGATACGGAAAGCATATATGTGACCAGATCCTCCATGCCCTCTCTCGAAGAGTATGTGGAGGAGATCAGGGACATCTTTGATTCCCATAAGCTGACAAATATGGGACCCAAGCACAGGGAACTCCAGAAACAGCTGGAGGGATACCTGAACGTGCCCCATGCGGAGCTGCTCGTGAACGGACACATGGCTCTGGAGATGACGCTTCAGGCCTTCGATCTCAAGGGGGAAGTGATCACCACCCCCTTCACCTTCGCCTCCACCACCCACGCCATAGTGAGGAACGGGCTTACCCCTGTGTTCTGTGATATCGACCCGAAGGATCACACTCTGGATGTGACGAAGATAGAGGCTCTCATCAACGACCGCACCTGCGCCATACTCCCGGTGCATGTGTACGGCAATATGTGCAATGTGTACGAGATAGAAAGGATAGCCGGAAAGCACGGCCTCAGGGTCATATACGACGCGGCCCACGCCTTCGGCGAGACGCTTGACGGAAAGGGAGCCGGCTCATTCGGGGACGCCTCCATCTTCAGTTTCCACGCCACAAAAGTATTCAACACCATAGAAGGCGGGTGCGTGACTTCTTCGGACGAGAGCCTCATGAAGAGGCTGTACGAGCTCAAGAACTTCGGTATCAAGAATGCGGAGACCGTGACCGCCGTGGGAGCAAACGCAAAGATGAACGAGTTCGCGGCAGCCATGGGGATATGTAACCTTCGGCATGTGGACGGGGATATAGAAAAGCGCTCCCTGGTAAGCGGGAGGTATCTTGAGAGGCTTGATGGGGCAAAGGGCCTCCAACTCCCCATATCCCAAAGCGGGGTAAAGAGCAATCACTCCTATTTCCCTGTGACAGTGGATCCGGAAGAGGCGGGCTGTACCAGGGATGATATCTTTGACGCCCTGGCGGCGTCGGACATACACGCAAGAAAGTATTTCTATCCCCTGACAAACGCCTTTGACTGCTTCAGGGGGCAGTACGACCCCAACGACACTCCGGTGGCAAAGAGGGTTTCGGAGCAGGTCATAACCCTGCCCATCTACCCCGACCTGCCCCTGAATGAGGTGGACAGGATCTGCGATGTGATCCTGAAGACCATGTCCGCGGGCAGATGACGGATATGAACCGGATCGACAGATCTCCAATCCTCATGGGGCAATGACCACGGCATGAAAAAGATCGACCTCAAACCGCTTCTCCTGATATTTACGGTCGTTATCCTGTTTTTCGGGATCGACTGCTTTATCGAGTACTCAAACGACACCTATGCCATCCTGGAGGACGGACTTCTGAATACCGCAAAAGAGGTTGCAGGGAGGAACGCCCGTCCGGTGCTCTCACTGTTTTATCTCTTCTGGCTCATCACCCCCTTTTCGGAAGTCCGGTTTTATTACTTTTCATACGTGATGGCTGTCATATGTCTGACCCTTGCCCTCTACCTCCTTCAGGATGATATGAAGGACCGTCTCCCCCGTCCCGCTCTCAGGGTACTGCTGGTCTTTTACGCCATAGTAAACGTGTTCTTCATCAATTTCTTTTCCTTCTTCGAAAAGGGACTGTTCATGCTGGCCATACTCACGGCGGTGCTGGGGGCGCATTATGAAAAAAAATACTTTGAAACAGGATCGGTCAGGTATTCCGTCATAAGCCTGTGCCTCATAACCTTTACTGCTCTCGACTATCAGATCATGCTCTCGGTCTATGCGGCCCTTGCCGTGATCTATTCCTTCAGATATTCAAAGGATGCCCCCGACCTCCTGAAAAAGCTCCTGATGACGGGAGTGAAGGCCCTGATCTCCATCCTGCCGGCCATAATGATCACCGTGTTCGGGAGTCTGGGCAGGTTCAATAAGAGCGGATCGGAAGACCAAAAAGCCGCATTTTTCAGGGCGCTCAGGAACATCCTGCGCCATTCCGCATACACCCACGATATACTGCCCCCCTTCTTCTGGCTGATACCTGCGGCGTTCTGCTTATTTGTCTGCATACTCCTCGCCCAAAAGAGCGGCAGAAAAGTGCGTTCACATGTATCCGTGGCAGCGGTGTTCCTCACCTGCATCACCCTGGCTTTCCTCTTTCTGTTCAAAGGATATGCGGGCTATTCCACGGCCAGGACCATTTATCCCCTGGCCCTCATCCCGGGGATGCTCATGATCAACGCAAGCCTTAACTGTGACGAAGCGCGCGGAAAATTCATGACCCGTCTCATGAAAGCTTCTTACGCCGTGATCTTCCTGCATCTGGTCCTGCTGTGCCTCGTCTTCAACAAAAAATTCATAAACCGGTACGCCGTGAACAGGCTTGACAAAAACATGATGCTCACGATAAACGGCCTCATAAGGGAGTACGAGAAGGGATCCGGAAATAAGATCTCGAAGATCAGCTTTTACGAGGACAGGTTCAACAGCGATTATTACGGCGATGTGCTGGATATCGGAGTGAACGTATCAAGCTCCATGTCCACGGACTGGAGCAGGCTTGCCGCCCTGAACTGGTACTGCGGCACGGACTATACGGAAGCGGAGCCGCTTCCCGAATACAGGGAATACTTTATCGAAAAAGACTGGTCTTCATTTTCGGAGGATCAGCTCATCTTTGAAGGAGACACTCTTCACCTCTGCAGATATTGAACTCACTTGATTTTTCCCTGTTTTTCTGCAAAAATAATCCCCATGAGCGAAGAGATGGAGAATGTGCTTTCGGAGTTCAGGGAGTTTCTGGACAAGAAGCAATATACGGCCCTGAGACAGCTGGCGGAAGACATGAATCCCGCCGATACTGCCGCCGTTCTGGAGGAGCTTGAGCCTGAAGACAGACTCAAGCTGTTCCGCATACTTCCCAAAGGGATCGCCGCGGACGTTTTCTCATACCTCGAGAGCGAGAGCCAGCAGTACATAATCACTTCCCTCTCCGACAAGGACGCGGCGCAGATCGTGGACAAGCTCCAGGCCGACGACGCCGCCGACCTTATGGAGGAGATGCCCGCAAACATCGTAAAGAGGATCCTCTCCAGGACGACCCCGGACACCAGAAAGGACATCAATCTCCTGCTGAACTATCCGGAGGATTCCGCCGGAAGCATCATGACGGTGGAGTACGTGGATCTCAAGGAGAGCCTCACCGTCCTCCAGGCCATCGAAAGAGTACGTATGCTTGGGCTCGATTCCGAGACCATAAACACCTGTTACGTCCTGGGACAGCAGAGGGAGCTTCTGGGCACCGTGGCTCTCCGTTATCTGTTGCTTTCTGAGCCAGACGATGTCATCGGGGATATCATGAATGAAAACGTGATCTCCGTAAACACCTTTACGGATCAGGAAGAGGTGGCGCGGATCTTCATGAAATACGACTTTACGGTCATGCCCGTCGTGGATAACGAGAACCGTCTCGTGGGCATCATCACCATCGACGATATCGTGGATATCATCGAGCAGGAGGCCACCGAGGATATCGAAAAGATGGCCGCTATCGTCCCCGGAGACAAGCCCTATCTCAGGACTTCATTTTTTGAAGCCTACAAAAAGAGGATTCCCTGGCTCATATTCCTCATGATATCGGCCACCTTCACCGGAGCCATCATCACCAGGTTCGAAGACTACTTAAGCACCTGCATAGTCCTCACCGCCTATATCCCGATGCTGATGGATACGGGCGGGAACTCGGGTTCACAGGCCTCCGTCGAGATCATCCGCGGTATCTCTCTGGGAGAGATCACTTTTCAGGACATACCCCGGTGTATCTTCAAGGAATTCAGGGTGGCCATCCTGTGCGGTCTCACTCTGGGGAGCGCCAATTTCGTCAAGCTCATGCTGGTGGATCACGTGTCCATGGCGGTGGCCGCAGCCGTTTGCCTGACCCTGCCGGTGGAGATAGTGATAGCGAAGCTCATAGGCTGCACTCTTCCCCTTACGGCGAAGAAACTGGGCTTTGACCCGGCAGTCATGGCCAGTCCACTCATCACCACCATAGTGGACGCCCTCTCCCTCATCACCTATTTCAATATCGCTTCCCTTATCCTGCATTTCTGAAAGGTTTTCGGATGGCGTCGGAACAGACTTCAAAAAGGATCCTGCTGACGGGGGGCAAAGGCTTCTACGAGGAGAAGAGATCCAGATTCCTGGGAGAGTCGTTCCCCGTGGAAAATGAAGAGGAAGCTCTCTGTGTGATAGCCGGCATGAAAAAGAAATACTATGACGCAAGGCACAACTGCTACGCCTTTATCGTAAACGGCGTGAACCGCTCCTCCGACGACGGGGAGCCCTCGGGCACGGCGGGACGGCCGATCCTCTCGGTACTGGAGGGGGAAGGGATCGATTCCGTGCTGGTGGTGGTGACCCGGTACTTCGGAGGTGTCCTGTTGGGGGGCGGAGGCCTCGTGAGGGCCTATACCGCCGCGGCGAAAGACGCCATCGCCCACTCGGAGACCGCCGTTTTAAAGCTCTGTTGCAGGGTAAGGGCGTCCGTCGATTACGCTGCTTTTGAAAAGATAAGGAGGCTCTCCGACAGATCGGGTTTTTCGGTCTCCGGGGTTGAATATTCGGAAGGCGTCGCCTTCACCGCCACGGGAGTCTCCGGAACCGGAGACATTATCCGGAGATCCCTTTCCGACCTGACGGGAGGGAAGGCGGTCATACTGTCCGAAGAGGAAAACGTGTGGATCAGGGAAAAGGAGTGATCTCATCCATGGCCGGATCAAAAAGAATGATACTGTCTCTGTCCTGGCGGGACATAAAAAGTCCCAAAGCGGGAGGAGCCGAGATACATACCCACGAGCTTCTGAAAGCCATCGACAGAAAAAAATACAGGGTGGTGCACATTTCCTTCATGTACGACGGACTTCCATCTTCGGAGGAGACGGACGGGATAAGGTATCTGAGGCACGGCTCATATCTGTCCTATCTCTCCTACGCCCGGCGTTTCTATCTCAAGCACCTGGACCGCATAGCCCTGGTCCTGGATCAGTGCAATACCTGGAGAGCCTTTACCCCCCTTTGGGTGCGCCCGGAACACAGGGTATTCTACATACACCAGCTCACCCGGGAGATATGGCACATACAGTCAAAGGGTTTATTTGCATGGCTGGGGGAACACACGGAGACTCTCATGCTCAGGCTGAACCGGCACGACCGGTGCATCACCGTGTCCGAGTCCACAAAGGCGGATCTGGCGGCGGTGGGCTTCGACCCGGAAAAGATCGCCATCATCCCCAACGGGATCCCGGAAACCCTTGTCTCATATGAAGGAAAGGCTCCGAAGGAAAAGGATTTCACCCTTATATACGTGGGAAGATACGCCAGATACAAAGGGATAGACGACACCATCGAAGCCTTTGGGCGGCTTAAAAAAAGGCATCCCGGAATAAAGCTCCGGATAGTGGGAAAGCCCGATGAAGAATACCTGAAGAGCCGGCTGATACCGGTCTGCGACAGATACGGGCTTTCCATCGGACGCCGGGATAAGGACATCCCTGCTCCGGAAAAAGAAACCGCGGACGTGGCGATCCTGGGATTTGTGGAAGAAGAAAAGAAATACGAACTCATGCAGAGCGCCCATCTCCTCATCTGCCCTTCCGTCAGGGAAGGCTGGGGGATAATAATATCCGAAGCCGCGTTCCTTGGCACCCCCTCCGTGGTGTACGACTCGCCGGGGCTCAGGGACGCGGTGGACCACGGAAAGGCAGGCCTTCTCTGTAACGAGAACACCGTGGGAGAAATAGTAAGGCAGACCGAAAGCGTCATGGAAGACCCGGGAAGATACGAAGAGGTCAGGGCTTCGGCGAAGGAATTTGCCTCGGGCTTAAGGTGGGAAAAGAACGTGGAAAGAGTGAATTCCTTTATTGAAAACGCCGTTACACCCGTATCCAGGAATCTTCCGTGAGCCCCGTGCTGATCTGTCCCTCCCGCATCCTGAGGGGGGCCACCACAAGCTTGTCATCCGCATCCCCGAGAAACTGGGCCCACCAGGAGAAGGTGCTGACTGAGACGATGAAATGCCTGCAGGAATACATCAGTCTCAATGTCTCCACCGAGGGTCTCTTCTTTCCGTCGTTGAACACGGGTTCAAAATGATATTCGGAGCCCCACTTCCCGGGCTCAAGCATCTCCTCCGCCCATGCGGGTTTATTTGTGAAGATGAAAAAGACGGGGTTATCGATCCGTTTCTGCATCTCCTTCACCGCCCGGCGGTAGTAATCCTTTTCATCGGGTATCCTGTTGTAATCATTGGCATAATATCTGGCGTGGAAGCAGACCGAATCCGTTGACCTGACCATGTTGTAAAAGTCCAGGTTCTCGGGAAGGACATCAAAGGAAGGAGTGAACTCTCTCCTCAATATATCTCCCAGGTCGTTTCCCCATCTCCTGTTCTCGAACCAGCCGTAAAGGAGATATCTGTTCCTTCTGTAAAACCCGACGTCGCCCTTATTGTCCGTGCTCCAGTAAACCCCGAAGCGGTTGAGGAGCTTCTCATATCTGTGAAGGTCCCTGTATTCGTTTCCGCGGCATCTTCTGTTCACATAGGCCATTACCGCCTTTTGTCCCAGGGTCCTGTCCGGGTAATGATCCAGAAACCGGCAGCCCGTGGAGAACTGCTCCAGTTCGTTTTTGAAGTTCGGCAGAAAGGCCGTGATCTCGGCATCCGGATCGCCGCATCTCTCCTTTATCCATCTCGCAAATGCATATTGGAACATCTGATTGCCCAGACGCCCTCTTATGACTGAATTGATCTGTGTCATATCCCGTCTCCCGACCGCAGGCTATCCGCGGTCCAGTTTTACGATAACCGCCCTCATCACTTTTCTGTAATATCTGAACCTCCCGTTCAGGAAGCCCTTTCCTTTGATCAGAAATCTGTCGGCGCGGCAGACCAGATCCCGCCATCTGCGGGTAAACGCGCCCGGGTTTGAGATCCGCACCGTGTCGGAAAGCTCTCCTTCCCTGACAGTAACCTGACATTTCCTGCCCCTGGGGACCGTGACGACTGCGCTTCCCCTTTCGCGTTCCTCTTCCATACTGCACCCGCCGTCGCCGGTAAGCTCATACTCCTGTCCGCCCCCTGCGCCGTACGCCAGAAGGCTTTCCGTTTCCTCCCCCTCCGCCACAGTGACATCATACAGGAAATGACCCCTCTCATCCATAAGTTTAATGAACCCGGGTTCGTTCAGGGCGCAGTGCTCTCCGAAAGCTTCTATCTCCGTAAGTCCCGCTCCCGTTCCCGTCACTGAGTCGGTAATCACCGAAAACGCGTTAACCTTTTCCCTGTTACAGGTAATGAAAACCTGTCCTCCCCGTTCCTTCAGAGGGCCGAAGGGGGTGACAGATCCGTCTTCCCACTCTATGTGTCCTTCAAGGATGTTATTTGCGGGGTCAGGATCCCCGGATAGAGCCAGTTCATATATGTCCGCGGGTTCCTTCAGGAGAACGGCCACCCTGCTGCCTGACCTCACCTCCACGGTGCCCGCGGAGATCCTGTCTCTTTCTATCACGTCATCTGAGTCCAGGAGTTTGAAATCATTGAGCTTTGAGAGTTCTTTCCCTCCCATGGAGATCCCGGCGTTGTACAGGAGGGAATCGGTCCTCCTCTCCCAGAAGGCCCTGTCTCCGTTTATCACTCTGTAAGCCGCCTCCTCCCCGTTCTGGGACACAAAGGCGCTGAGAGTCCTGAAAAGGCCGGCGCTTTTCAGGGTGTGTCCGAGGGCGGAGCATCTTACCGGAAGCCTCAGCCTTTCGTCCCAGTCGTAGAGACTGAATCCGTCTTCGGGCTTCCGGGTGGACAGGACATTGTCCGATGCGTCATAGTCATCCGGGGCGTCCCAGGCCGTGGCGTAGCAGAATCCCTTGCAGACTCGGGGCCTGTAATCGCCGTTTTCCTTAAGGATCATGCCCATGGCCTCCTCAAAGAAAAGAGAAAGCCCTCTGTGATCGGCGTGGTCGTCAAAGTCGTTTACGTAAATGACGTCAGGCCTGTACTCCAGTATAACGTCGTGTATGTCCTTCAGGTAGTTTTCCCTTGTATATCCGTGGGTCCTGTAGGGAGGATGCTTTTTTGTGCCGTAGGTTTCCGTATATTTCCTGAAGCCCGTCCCCTGGTTCTTGAGTGAGGTCCAGACCGCGTCATCCTTCGCATTGTAAATATGGCCGGAATAGCTGCCGTCGGGATAGGTCTGTCCGCTCCACATATCTCCGTAGCCGAGAAAGATCAGGTTTTCCTCCGGTATCCCCGTCCTCCTCATGGCTTCTACGGATTCGTTTATCCTTGTGCTCCCCTCGGCCCAGCGGTCCCCGTTGGTGGCGTACACAACCCGCACAACGCTTCCGGCGTCGAGGTACTCTTCGATAACGCCCCCCATGAGGTTCACCTCGTCGTCCTCGTGGGGGACCATTATCATCACATTGTGACCCGCGAAATATCCGTTTTTATTTTCCGCTCCGCCGTAAGAGGATGACATGAAGGTCACGGAAAACATCATCAGATAAAACAGCAGGGCGCTGCCCCAGAGAACGGAGAGGGAGAGTGTGACGGCTTTAAGGAAGGCGGGATACCTCTTTTTCAGAAAGGCGGCGGCAAGGCCGCAGACGACTGCCGCGCCCAGGAGATAGATGACCTGGGTGCTGTAGAGTTCAAACGTCACCAGAGCCGCCGTTATGAACAGTATGAAAAATGAATAAACCCCTGCGATCATCTGAGCCTGTAGATCCTGTAATCGTCATCCGTTATGGCAGGCATGGCGTCCTCGTAGATGAGCTCATACCCCGCCTCCGACAGCCTGTCTGAGGCCTTAGCCTTGCAGGCCACGTAATACACCTGACCGTCATAGTTCCCGGCTGCTTTCTCCACATTCCCGAGCCAGTCCGGGGCCCCGCTGTCTTCCGAATGGGGCTCGCTGTACACCACATATGAAAACTCTTCCCCCATGCAGGACAGATGGTCTCTCCCGGTCAGAAACGGGATTATTGCCTGGGCTATGGGTTCATCATCGGTCATTATAAGGGCCTCCGCGGGTATCTCCGAATTGATAAAGGCTGCGGCCAGGACGCCGTTTGAATAAGGCTCCCGGACCTCCGACACATAAGCGGCCACAGCCCTCACCCCCGTCACGGACAGCCACAACGCCAGAGATATATGCAGGATCCGGAGGGTTCTTTTATTTACATCGTTCTCATCGGGCTGCGAGTCTTCATTTCCCGGAGAAAGGGCGGCCGCCGTAGACATCCATACCACAGCCACAAGGGACACTACAGTGAGGAGTGCCCTCTGGGTGCTCATGTTGTAAACGGATGCGTTCATCCACACCTGGTAAGCCCATATAAGGAAAAAGGCAAGAACCGGGGTCCTTGCCTGCCTGACCCTTACGGCAGTGAAAATAAGAACGATCAAAAGGAGGGCTCCCGTTATGAGGGAGAGTATGTACAGGCTCCTGAAGCTCCCCGGCATCATCCTCCTGACGGAAGACACGAAGGATCTGAACAGCATCCGCGACTCTTCAGACACTCCGGGGGAATCCACGGAGGAAGTGAGGGGGGTGAGTTCTATCACCAGAAGTATCCCGCTCAAGAGAGGGAGGATCAGAGGAAGCGCGTTGCGGATCGGTCCGTTCCTTTTCAGTCTGATCCTTTCCACCAGGAAGAAAAGGCTTAAGGAAAATCCCGCCATAAGAATGTACACATGGGTCTGTACAAGCATTGCCAGAAACAGGCAGTACAGCCAGGGCTTTTCATTCCTGTCCCTGTAGATCCATGCGATCAGGAACAACAGCACAGGCACAAGAGCATAGTTTCTTGCTATCACCGGGAAGTAATACATGAGGGTGGTGCCGAACACCACCGGGATCTTGAGATATATGGGGAACGGCGACCTGAACAGCAGGAGCCATGCGGCGAAACCGTTTATCATCACGGCTATGACGTTCTGCACGTAAATGGAAATGCCGCCCTTGATAAAGGGGTAAAGGATCGCATACCACAGACAGCCGTGACCCTCGGAGTTCATGAGGTCTATTATCTGCGGGAAATTCAGATCCCTGACGATCAGCCAGGACTGGGCCTCATCACGCCAGGGTTCGTGATACGCCGCGAGAAACGCATTGAGCGCGATATATACAACGAGCAGCGCATATAAAAGTATGTTTTCACGCTTTGTCTTCATCCAATGAAATATACCATACCGTCCGGGTTTTGTCATCCCGGAACAGGACAGTCCGCGGGGCAGGGACAGGGGAACTCCGGTTTGACAACCTGCTGCCGTTCTCATAGAATACGACTCATGAACAGAAGAAAGTTCAATGACCGGTTCATACTGCTGCTGCCCGCCGCCCTTACGGCGCTGTTCTTCGCCTTCATGTTCCTGTATTCGGGAGCGCTGGTGGACTCGGACGACGCGGGGGAACTCATACTTTCCCGTCTGCTCTCCCGGGAGCATTCCCTTATCTCCCGGAGCTGGTTCTATTCCACGGAGATAAGATTTCTCAACACACAGCTGGTCTTCGCCCCTTTGTTTTACCTATTTAAGAGCTGGAAGGCAGTGAGGTGCGTAGGGAGCGCCATCCTCCTCATCATCTATGAGCTGTCCGCCTTCGCGTTGGGGAGATCCGCAGGGCTTGACAGGAGATACTCCCTCATTCTCTCCTCCCTTTCCGCACTCCCTCTTTCAGGTCCTTATTTCCATTACGTGATGTTCGGATCCTATTACATCCCCCACATCGCCATATCCTTCGGGGTAGTGGCCCTGATCATTTATTTTTGCGAAAACGGCAGCACCCTCAGGGGAAAGGCGGCCCTTGCCGCCGCGGCATTACTGTCCTTTTCTGCCTGTGTGGAGGGTCCGAGGCAGATACTGTGCCTTGCAGCTCCCCTTTTCATTTCCGCTCTGGTCATCAGGGAGAAAAGACTTCTCGTCTCATCCTGCCTGTGCATGCTCTCTTCGGGGCTGGGATACATGACAAATAAAGCCCTTGCGGGATACTACACCTTTTCCCACATGGAGGGCGGCTTCGAAATCGCCTTTTCTTTTGACAATCTGAAAACTGTGCTCAAAAGCTTTCTCACATCCTACGGCTTCAGGACCGACAGGAGCATCCTGTCCCCCTTTGTCATCTGCGATCTGGCAGCCGCAGCGATAATCATCCTGACCCTGCTGTCGGCCGTGTTCTGCCTGAAGCATAAAAGCATCCTGTCCTTCGGAGAAAAGATGATATCCGTGTTCTACCTGTCGGCGATGGTCATATATACCGCTTTCATCGCCCTCACCGGATACTCGGGATCCAGCAGATACAACCTTCAGATCACGGTATACGCCTTTCCCATGATACTCCTGTATCTGAAGCACAGAAGCCCAGCGGGAGAAATACCGGAAGCAGTTCCCGCCGGACAAAACATTGGGGACAAAGCCTCCCCGGAAACTGCCCCCAGGATCAAGATCATGGTTTCCGGCATACTCATCATCTGCAGCGCATTCACATATCTGGAGTACATCCCGGACCGGACCCCGTCCGAGCATCAGCTCATGGCGCGCGCGGTGGAGGATTCGGGCTGTTCCTATGTGTATTCTACCTTCTGGAACGGAAATGTTATCACGGAACTGTCTGATGGCAGGATAGAAGCTCATGTGTGGCCATACCTGCTGAAGGGATCCGGGGACGCGGGCATAAGGGATATCGACTCCGTATTCCCCTCCCTCCAGGAAAAGAGCCATGCTTCGGAACACCCGGAAGGTCCGGTGTGCTGCATCTTTGACACAAGGGAGCTGGAAGCTTACATCCCAAAGCAACTCAAGGGCTCCGAGATCATCTACCGCTCCGACGAACACACGGTATACCGTGTCCCTTCCTACGAAGACCTTCGCATGCTCACCGCCAACTGACCTGGTGATAGCGGGCCGCACGTGGAACGCTTTAGGCGCTGTAGCGAGCTGCGCGTGGAGCGATTTAGGCGCTGTAGCGGGCTGCATGTGGAGCGATTTAGGCGCTGCAGCGGGCTGCATGTGTGTATCGCCGATTTTGCGTAATGAAGCCGGCACACAAGGTACGGTGACGCAGAAATCCGGGCAAACGCACATGGATGTGCGTTTAGAAGGGACCAGGCCACGGATGGGCTATGCCTTCGTGCCCGGATTTGCGGAACCGGGCCTATGTGTGCCGCGAATGGAGCGCATGAGGCGATATACGTATGCAGCCCGCGAAAGCGGTAGTTGTTGCAACTGTTGGCAGCTGACCTGCTGCAGCTGCCGGCAGCCCGCTACGGCAGCCGGCGCCTGATCCCGTTTATGATCCTGTTTCTGAACTGTCTGTGGCAGGAAGCCCTGTACTCCCGGCCCTCCGGCGTCCGCAGCATCTTCTTCAGATCCCCGCCGGTTTCAATGAAGCTCTTCATGAGCCCCTTTGACTGCCCGTTAAAGTGCATGGTGAGCGCCCTTATTTCCCTGCCGTCCTCAGCGATAAAGAAAGGGAGCCCGTCCTTCATCACCCATTTCTTCAGCCTCAGGATCTCGTGAAACCGGAAGGGTTCCTTCTCGGTCTCCGTCTTCGAGCAGAGGTTGTGATCATGTACCGCGCCGTCCCTGACTTCGGACAGATTATACACGAACCCGTCCCCCTTCTCTTTCACATAGTCCTCCATCCACAGGGAATTTGTGGACATATCGCAGATATTACCCCTGCTTCTTTCCTTCAGTTCTTCAAGATGGTTTTCGTACTGATCTATGCACCAGTCATTGAAGTCCGAAAGGGCCTCAAGGGACCACAAAGCCTGACCTGCCCACACGTCCAGATTGCCCCCTTTTTTTCTTTCGGGGTTGTGAAGGGCCACCCTGTATCCCTCATCGAATATATGGGACAGCCCGGAAAAATCGGTGAAATCCATCACGTCATGTTCAGCCTGCAGAGCATGTGAGAATCCCATTTTCCTCATGAAGGCTTCCGTAACCAGATATCTGAAATTGGAAGTATAATTGAACCACTCTCCGTAGATTGTGATGTTTTTGTACACCTCGTTGTATTTCTTTATCTTTTCGGAATCAATGTCGTCCCAGGCGAAGATCCTGCCCTTTTCCAGGATATCCGTGCAGTCGTGGCCCCTGTCATTATTTATCAAAAAGACTTCCCGGTTGAACCGGGCAGCCTGACTGACGGTAGATCTGAGGAAAGGATAATTCCCTCCCGTAAATATCACAGGTATGCTCATGGCTTGATCTCATCCAGTGTCTTCGAATAGGCGGGCAGGAACTCATCCATGAACACGTCAACCTCTTTCAGTCCCATGGCTTCCAGCTGTTTCAGGGTAGAGATCTCAGCATCCCTGAATTCGTCATTTCCGGCCTTCTTTTCCTGAAGGCATTTGATGTAGGCGGAAAGCTTGTCCGCCCCCTTCACCAGCTTCTTTTCGTATCCGTACCTGTCGTCTGGAAGCATGGCCTCGCGAAAGTCCTCTTTCATGTATTCGGGCAGCAGGGTCAGGAGCTTCCTGTCGGCCTCCTTCTCGATATCCTTGTAGGCTTCCTTTATCTCCTTATTCAGATATTTAACGGGAGTGGGCATGTCGCCTGTCAGGATCTCGGACACGTCGTGATACAATCCGATAACCGCAGCCATCCCGGCGTCCAGTTCCTTTCCGAACCTCCGGTTCCCTATCACGCAGAGTGCGTGGGACAGCATGGCTACCTCCAGGGAATGCTCAGACAGATTCTCATTTTCCGAGTTCCTCATGAGAGCCCATCTGTCTATCCACTTGAGCCTGAACATCATGGCGAAAAACGCGTAATCATCCGATCTCTTCTTCACGGTTCTTCCTTCTCCGGGTCTGTATCCGGTATTTTAACAGTCTGCTTTCCGGGAGCCGGCCGCAGTCAGCAAACGTCGTCTCTTCCCTTGTCATCTCACTCCGGCGGTGATAGAATCTCCCTTGTGTCCGGCAGGGCTGCCGTCAGCCCGCCGCACGCCATAGTTTACTTCATTATCACCGGAGGGTCAACACTTGGGGATTCCTGAACTCTTTCTCACAGGCATAGGGCTTGCCATGGACGCCTTTGCCATATCCATATGCAAAGGCCTGGGCACGGACAGGGAGCGGAGGCTCAGATGCGCCCTTGTGTGCGGTCTCTGGTTCGGCGGCTTCCAGTTCCTCATGCCTCTCCTGGGATATGCGGGAGGCTCCTTTGTGGTGAGATATCTGGAAGCCTTCGATCACTGGATCGCTTTCGTCCTGCTGTTCCTGATAGGGGCAAACATGATCAGGGAGAGCTTTACGGAGTCCGGGGAGGACGAAACCGCTTCTCTCAATCCGGGGGAAATGCTTCTTCTCGCCATCGCCACCTCCATAGACGCGCTGGCAGTGGGGATCACCTTTGCGGCTTTGGGTGTCCGGATACTGAGTGCCTGCTCCATCATCGGACTGACCACCTTCGCCATATCCTTTGCGGGAGCCATGGGGGGCAGTCTCTTTGGCAGCAGGATGGAAAAGTACTCGAAAACGGTCGGAGGCGCGGTACTCATACTGATAGGACTGAGGATACTGATCCAGGGACTTATGTCCTGAGAGGATCAGGACAGATCACTCTCGGTCAGAACGTCACTGTAAAACCCATAAACCCCGCGTTTCATAAATCCCGCGCATGCGTCGGGATCATTGGTCTCATCCCCCACTGCGGAATGGATGAAGACCCTGATACCGTAGTCGGCGTATATCTTCAGTTCGTTCATCCTCACAAAACCCGAAGGCATTGTCACTACCCCTATCCCGTTCCTCAGGCAGTGCTTTACTATCCTCTCCGAATTCCAGATATACAGACCGGAATCGTACAGTGTGAAGATATAATTGTCAAAGCTCCCTATGCTCTCCACCAGAACCCGGTCCTCATATGAATAGAGCTGTATCACGAACCGCTTTCTGTATCTCTCCTCAAGGCGGATGAGAGATGCGCATATCTTCATGAGAGTCCCGTTCTTGCAGTCGGTCACGATATAAATGTCGGGATGCCTGTCCATGAATCCCAACAGGTCATGGAGGTCCATAAGGGTGTTTTCTCCGGGTCCCTTATCCCCCTCCCTGTGAATGAGCAGGACCCTTCCGTCATGATCCACGTCCAGGTCCGTCTCTATGGCCCTGCAGCCCAGGGACGCGGAATACTCAAAGGCCTCCAGGGAGTTGGTGTACCTCTCGTGGTCCGGCGTCTCGCCACCCGCGTGCCTGATTATCCTGACGCCCTCGGTCCAGGCGGAAAGACCGGGGTCCGCAGGCAAAAATAAGGACAGAGGATCCGGATCCTCTGTCCTGTCACGCCTTACCTGTGACGCCTTAAGCGCCACGTATTTTATATCCGAAAGAGTTTGTCTGATTCCCACTTGCCGGTTCTTTCTTCTATCCGATACCGTCCGTCAGTTATTCTTTTCCCGTTCCTCTTTTTCCTTTTCCTCGATATCCTTCTGTTCGTCGTAAATTGCGTTGCCGTTCTCTTTCCAGCCCTCGCGCTTTGTCTTTGACTGGCTGTACATACGGGCGTGCTCATGGCAGTACCAGGCGCCGTCCGCAAGATCCCTTGCTATCTCGTGGCAGTTGGGCCAGAAGCATACCTTCCAGCCGTGGATCTCCGTCCCGCCGGTGAGGTCCATGCCGTTCCAGTCGGGATACACCGTATACATATAGTGATCGTAGCAGAGAAGCTCGCCCTTGAACTCCTTATAGGCTTCCTTTCCGTCACCCCTGCAGCACCATTTCTTATTCTTGTAGGCATCGCCGGGATTTGAGGGGGCGGCCGCAACCGGAGAATAAGGAAGTCTCCCCTCCTTCGCCCCGAAGGTCAGGTAGTGATAATAAAGCCACGGTGTGGATGTGCCGAAAGCCGCAGCGACATCAGGATTTGCCTTGGCGTAATATTCGGGATCGAACACCCCTCCGCCGGGCATCGTCTGGGGCGCAGCAAAAGCCGTCAGGCTGAATGAAAGACACAACACCATGGAAAGCACTGCAGTCAATATCTTCTTTTTCATCCGTGATCCTCCCTGTACGGCCCGCTCTTTGCCGCAACTGTCCGAAAGAGCAAAGAAGCTTCGCCGTTCTCAATCAGAAAAAATGTCGGTCAATACAGATGTTCCTCCGGCAGAGCACAGCCAAAAGAGCATCCTTAACGGCATTATCTTATACCGGCACGGGTTTTGTCAAGAGTTACGGGGCTTCCGGCAGATTGTCCCATGCGGTCATCCGGATGCATCCCGGGAGTTCTCAATCCTCTGTCCGGTTTACCTCTATCACATCCTGGCTTTTGACCGGCGTCTCTCCGATCACGTACTCCCAGACACTGTTCCCTTTTTCGTCCTCGCTCACCTTTGTAAATCCCATCTCCCCGTAAAACTCCTTCACCATGGCGTTCTTGGCGGTGGGATAATAATAACCCCTGATCCTTGCGACGCCCTTTTGACCGGCGCAGTCTATCAGCGAGTCCATCATGGCGTTCTCCATCTTTCTTTTCAGCACCCGGCAGCTCATGAGCCAGAGTTCAATATGGAGTTCGTCCTTATTTTCCCCGTCTATCCTGCCTATGACAAGGCTGACGACACCGTTGTCACCAAACCTGTCAGTGAGTTTTCCGTACAGGGTGATGCGCTCCGGATCTTCCGCGGCGCTCTCGATCCCGGTTTGTGTGTAACGCTTTGTGGTGAGGTTGAACTGGTTGCTCTTATTGGTGAGCTGGGCGATCCTGGACATATATACCGGCGAAAAGGGCTTTATCTCCGCCTTCATTTC
>JAEELB010000037.1 GCA_016288705.1 Lachnospiraceae bacterium
CAAAGTATGAAGATCAGAAAAACTTTAGAGTCGGATATCGGACGTGTTATGGAGATATACTCACGGGCCCGCGATTTCATGGAAAAGCACGGCAACCCGAATCAATGGGGGCCGACAAACTGGCCCCCGGAGTCTTTGATCCGGGATGACATAAAAAAGGGCAACAGTTATGTGTGCGTCAATGATGATGGAAAAGTGACCGGAACGTTCTATTACGTCCGGGGCCATGATATTGAACCCACGTATCGCAAAATATACGAAGGCGCATGGATCGGCGACGAAGAATACGGAGTCGTCCACAGACTGGCATCTGACGGCTCTGAAAAAGGAACGGGCCGGTTCTGCCTCGGATGGGCATTTGACCGCTGCAGGCATTTACGCATAGACACTCATACCGACAATAAAGTCATGCAGAATCTCCTAAGCAAGCTGGGATTCACTAAATGCGGGATTATTTATGTTGAGGAGGATGAATATCCCAGATACGCATACGAGAAGATATGAGGATGCGAAGTATTTGATCATAATGTACTGATCTTATTCCATTTTAATCGGAACTACCTTCCGATGTTATTCCTTTTCTGCCGGAATTACACTCCGATTTTTTTCCTTTTTGTTGACAAAATGAAATGGCTCTATCCCGGAGCGGTCTTCTCTGTCCGGCACAACATTTCAGGCGCAGTACCGGCATAAATTTTCAGAAGGATGAAATGAAAATAAAGCCTTGACATAATATATTTTACAAAATATAATATGACAAAACACATATAACCGGTACGTATTAAGGAGGAAAATCATGGCCACATTGGTAACCTATTTCAGCGCGGAAGGCACGACCGCAAAGGTCGCGAAGGAGTTTGCCGAAAAGATCGGCGCGGATATTTTCGAGATCGTTCCGCAGGAAATTTACACAAAAGCAGATATCAGATTCGTCAATCCTCTGGCAAGATGCAACCGTGAACAGTTCGGCGGCAAGGATGTTCCCGTCTCAGGAACTGTCGAAGATTTCGACCGGTATGACACGGTTTACATCGGTTTCCCCATCTGGTACGGACAGGCTCCGAGGGTCATACACACCTTCGCGCAGGGGTATGACTGGACCGGAAAGACTGTCCATGCATTTGCCACTTCCGGAGGGAGCGGCGTCGGCAAGACTGCGGAAAAGCTTTCACCGTCCCTTAAGGGAGCCGCAAGCCTGGATGCCAGGGTGGTACACAGCGCATCTGAATTATAAATCCAAGCATGTTCCGGGGAGCGGACAGATCCGAAGGGTGGCTGAGCCGCTCCCCAAATTGTTATTGAAAACAACGGGGGGATTGCGTATAATAATGTGCATAGATCAGAACTTTTTTATCTTGTCAAGACTCCGGATGAGTCGGTTCGGGCATTTGAGGAACTGGAGAGATCAAGCATGATATTTTACGATCATTTGCCGTTGGATAAGGATATCCTGAAAGCTCTCGGCGAGCTTTCCATCAATTATGTCTTTCAGCCCATTTTTCTGCCGGACGGAAAGACTGTCTATTCGTGGGAAGCGCTTATGCGGCCGGACGGGATGACTGTAACGGAGCTTATCGAAGACTACACAAAAAAGGATAAGCTGCATGTCCTTGAGGTGGCTACTTTTTTCGGGGCCATGCAGGCATATTTTCTCAGAGGATACGATCAGAGAGTATCCATCAATTCGTTTCCGTCCGATTGTATGAGGCAGGAAGAAGCGGACGCCTTCCTTGAGTATTACGGAGAAGAGATACGTGGGAGGATGATCATTGAAAGTCTGGAATACCCTTATTTTTCCTTGAAACACTGGGAAGAAAAGAGCAGATCCGTCAGATACATGGACAACCTCCTGTCAGTGGATGATTTCGGCAGCGGGATCAACGATTTCGAAAGGGTCGAGATCATGTCCCCCGATATAGTGAAGCTTGACAGAGAGCTGATATCGGGAATAGATCACATAAGCGAAAAACAGGAAAACGTAAAAAAACTTGTGCTGTATTTCCATTCAAAGGGAATCCTGGTGGTAGCAGAGGGAGTGGAGGAAAAAGAAGAGTTTGAATATCTCGCAGGTCTTGGCGTTGATCTCTTTCAGGGATATTACCTGGCCCGGCCGGCGTGACCGCTCCGCCATGTTTTGCGGATCCGATCCGGCATCAGCGGGAATGACCCGGACAAGAAAAGGGAAATGAAAAGAAACTCATTCGGGATTCATCTGACAGGATTACTTGGAAAAGCCGTGCTATGCCTCATTGTTTCGTTGCTGGCCGCGGCTTTTTTCCCGTATTGCGAAACGGTATCTGCCGGCACCAAAGCTGTCTCCACTGTAAGAGTCGGATACTATGAAAATGAGGTTTTTCAGGAAGGGGCCGCTCCCGACGCCGTCAAGACCGGCTATGCCTACGAGTATTACAGCAAGATGTCCGAATATACTGGCTGGGATTACGAGTATGTCTATGGCGGCTTCAGCGAACTGTACGACATGTTGCTGGCAGGTGATATCGACCTTCTGGCAGGACTTGCCTGGAGAGAAGACAGGGCGGAGATAATCGGATATCCCACTGCCCCAATGGGAAACGAGATATATACCCTGGTAAAGCATGAAGACGATCCTTCCGTAACAGTGCAGGCGTCCTCCCTTTCAGGTAAAAAGATAGGCGTATTAAAAAGCGCCATCGTAGAGATCCTTGAAGAGTATCTCCGAGCCAATTCCGTTGATGCGGAGACGGTCACCTATGACGACTATAAGTCGCTTTTCAATGCTTTCGACAAAAAAGAGATCGATATCCTGGCCGCCGAGGGAGACGGAGCCTACGGACGCGAGCACTCGGAAGTGATATGCACCTTCGGCACCTCGGATTATTTCCTGTGCGTAAATATCAGGCGGCCTGACCTTCTTGAAGAGCTTGAGAAAGCCCAGTCCATGCTGGCTATGGAGGAACCGAATTACATCGGGATCCTCAGGGACAGGTATTATTCTTCAAGCGTTTCCAGTCACACCTTCTCCGATGCGGAGAGAGAATGGTTGGAAACAAATAAAAGTCTCAGGGTCGGTTATCTGAATAATTATCTCCCTTACAGTTCAACGGAGAGCGACGGAAGCGTCACCGGTATGGTAAATGAGATCATCCCCCGGATGATCAGGGAGATGTCATTATCGGATATCGAGATCTCCTATACCGGATACGACAGGTATGACGATATGATCGCCGATATCCGGGACGACAGGATAGACGCCTGCTTCCCGGTGGGAGGCGGACTGTATTATTCCGAAGAAAGCGGCATCTACCAGTCGTCGCCGGTGACATCGTCCACCACTGAACTGGTCTACAGGGATGAATACGACAACGTAAATGATCTCCGGTTCGCGATAAATGAGAACAACAGGATGCAGGAATACTATGTGCGCTCATATTTTCCCGACGCGCAGATACAGTATTTCCCCGATATCGATTCCTGCCTTACGGCTGTCCTCAAAGGTGAAACTCAGGCCACGACTCTGAACGGACTCAGGGCTGACGAGATACTCAAGAACAGCAGATACAAAAGCCTGCATTCGAGCCATCTTACAAAATCCGATGACCGCTGTTTCGGCGTGAAGATCGGAAACGAGGGCCTTCTGAAGCTGCTGAACCGGGGCATCAAAGTTCTGGGAACGGATTATTTCGCCGAGATCTCCAATCACTATTCGGATAAGCTTTACACCTACACTTTTGCCGACATGGTACGGGACAATCTGTGGCTCTTTCTGACCCTGGCTCTTTTCATTGCTCTTCTGGCTATCTTCTTTATCGTCAGGGATCTGAGGCGCGCAAAGCTGGCGGACCGGATGAAGACAGACTTTGTATCCAACATGTCGCACGAGATCAGAACTCCCATAACCGCCA
>JAEELB010000038.1 GCA_016288705.1 Lachnospiraceae bacterium
CTTTCGGCGCATTTGTTGTGCTTGAGTTCGATGACCATGGCGGGGAGATCCGGTACGAAGGGGATGAATACCACATCAGCGAACCCCTTTCCCGTGGTCATCTCCTTTATCACGGTGTATTTGTTCAGCGCATAGATATAGGCGAGGTAGATGGCGCTCTGGAGAGCGTCCTCATTATTGTAACTGCGGTTGCTGGTGACATGGATATGGCTCTCGTCCAAGGCTTTCGCCACTGCCTCTTCATCGCCCTTAAGAGTGGAGGAGAGGAGATCTTTGGACGCCTTTATTATCTTGTCCGTGGTCTCCTGATCGTTCATGACGGAGATGGCGTTAGCCCACTCTTTTCGTATCTCGAGATTAGGTATCCGGCAGCTCTCTTCAGCCTCATTGTAAGCGAGGTATCCGATGTGTATCAGGTAGGTCAGGGCGTCATCCAGCGTGGCAAATGAATCCATGGTATTCAGGTACTGCGACACATTGACCGGAACCTCTTCGCCCGCAAGCATGCGGATGACAGCGTCTTTTGATCCCCTGAAATTTGCTTCCATCCGGTCATTGATCACGCGGTATGAAGATGTCTTCCCCCAATAGTTGGAGAATTTCTTTCCTGTCATGCTCTTGACCACCGATTCGGGATTGTAGATCTCATAACCGTTCTGGAAATAACCGTCATACCACCTGCGGCATTCCTCATAGTCCATGCCCCATTCCTTGCAGAGGGCTTCCACCTCCGAAGGGATGAAGCCAACATATTCCGTCAGTTCCTTTGCATCCAGTATGGTGTATTCTTCGAAATTGTTGAGTTTCGATTGGACCTTGTCCCGGACCACGGGGAGTATGCCCGTGAGATAAGCAAGAGAGATGGCCGGTCTCAGGGTGTCGCTCTTGAATAATCCGTTCAGAAAGCTTAAGAACTCATCAAAGAGAGTCTGCGGAACCTGCTCCCTGACCAGCACATCATACTCGTCGATGAGGATGATGAAGGTTTCGCCGGTCTGTTCGAACACTTTCAGTATACACTTAGCCACAGAATCTGTTCTCGAAAATGATACCTGGGTGAAGGCTTTCTGAAATTCTTTTTTTATCTCTCTTTTTAGTTCTTTAAGTACGTTCTTCCTGTTCTCGGTATTCTGGTACTCGCTGTTCATGTCGATCTTGATGACATTGTATTTATTCAGTTTATCCTCGTATCCGGGGGCCCTGGCGATCTTCAGATTTTCAAAAAGAGCATGAGAATCGCACCCCTTTGAATAATATGAAGCTATCATGTTTTGCGCGATGGTCTTTCCGAAACGCCTGGGGCGGGATACGCAGACATACTTGTTTTCTCTGTCGATAAAACCGTTCAGCGCATCGAGCATCATGGTCTTGTCCACGTAGATAGGCGCTTTCAGGAAGCCCTTGAAATTATCATTTCCCGGATTCAGATAGATGCCCATGAATAACTCCTCCATCATCAGCGCGCAGAACCGCCTGCTCTGTCAATCATACCGACTTAATGATAGCATAAGAAAGAAGCCTCTAACAAGTCGTAGGGGCTAAGGGCTTGTAAAGGGATCTTTGACCCTCAATTGACGCTGATACCGGATAAAGGTACTATACCAGTGTGGAGAATAAACACCGGAACCACCATACATCATGGTTTTGCGGAATAAAAGAACGGGATCATAGCCGTGTATTATCAGGGAGGGCATCAAAATGAAGAGGATTACAGCGTTGATCATGGCTTTGACGGTAACTGTTTCTGCTGTTTCGGGCAATCCTATCGTAGCCCGCGCGATTGAAACGGATGCGGAACCCGCTTCCGGGGATATCACGCGCGAAAACGAAGACGGTCAGATAACAGCCGGGGGCTATATCGAAATGCCCTGGGATAATGATACCCCTGTTGTCAGTGAAGACCTCGGATATAAAGAAGCGGTCGACATGATAGTAGAGGATAAACCGCTATACTCATACGGCAAAAAGGAGAAAGATCCCGAGCTGGACACCTATGTCACGGAGACATCCGCCGACAGCAGGTATCCGGATAAAACAGAGAGCGGGATACTTGCCTATCTGCAGGAAAAATATCCTCCGACGAGAAGCCAGAATCCTTATGGTAGCTGCTGGGCCCATTCCGCGGTGGCTCTTTCGGAGTTTTATCTTATCAGCAAAGGTCTTAAGGACGATCTCGGAAAAGTGGACAACACCGTGAATTACAGCGAACTGCAGCTCGCTTATTTCTGCTATGATCAGGCGCCCGATCCGGTAAACGGAAGTACGGGTGACAGGGTACATTTTGACAGCGGCTCGGGAGAAAAGAAGTCTTTCATGGATTTCGGGGGAAACCTTGATTTTGCTTCGCAGAGCCTTATGCGTTTCAACGGCGTTACAAACGATGAAGGACCTGCGGCGTATTCAAATGCTGCCAACGTGATCCAAAACGGCATGGCAGCGGAATATGCGTCATTAATGGATACTGCTCATCTCAAAAATGAATATCACATAAACATAAGATCAAATCCCGGACTTGTTAAACAGGCCATTAAGGAAAACGGCATCGTGGGCGTCAGCATATATGCCGACGAACAATACATGAATTTTCAGACTGACGCCTATTACAACAATGTGGATGATTCCTCCAACCATGCCGTTGCGATAGTGGGCTGGGATGATTCTTATCCTGCGGGGAATTTCAAGACCGATCCTCATGAGGACGGAGCATGGCTTGTGAGAAACAGTTGGACCGAAAATACCGGATATTCGTTCTATTCTTATTTCTGGCTCTCATACAAGGACAGGAGCCTGAGAGATACAGCCTATGTATTTGAGATGGCAGACAGGGAAAGCGGAGAGTATTACGAAAACAACTATAATTATGATTCTCAGACCCATAATGCCACGACGGCTGATGCAGTCAAGGCGGCCAATGTCTTTACCGCAATGAAGGATTCCGAAGCGTTAAAGGCTGTTCAGATCGATTCGACGATGAATATACCCGGAGCATACACTGTTGAGATATATACGAATCTGGCGGATGCTTCAAATCCTGAAAGCGGTACTAAGGCGGAGGAGGTAAGCGGGAGTCTTCCGTTCGCGGGGAAATACACTATCCCGCTCAATTCAGCCGTGGATCTGACCCGGGGACAGACTTTTTCGGTTGTTGTGACCACACAGAGGGCAATAGACCAGGAAAGTGATCTCACCTGGAAAGAACAGGTAGTGATGGATACTGCCATAAATGAAGGGGAGAGCTTTATCAGATCCGGATCCGCATGGACGGATATCTCGAAAAGTTCAAATAGCGGGAGATATGGGAACCTGTGTATAAGAGCGCTTACAGATACGAAGGGTGAGTCTTCACTGCCGGACAGCATATTAAACCTTACGGTCAGGGGCAGGACTAATCAGGCCATCTCTCTTGCATGGTCCGCCGCAAAGGATGCAGAGGGATATGAGATATGGTATTCGGATTCTGAAAACGGCGAATATGTAAAAGCGGGACAGACTTCCGCCGATGAGAGGAGCTACAGACATACGGGCCTTGCGGCCGGTACCACCTATTATCATAAGGTTTATCCGGTGAAGGGCGGATTAAAATATGAAGCAGGCGTATCACCGGTTGCGGCCGCGACTACCGTAACCGCGATCCCTGCCGTTGAGATCGTAAGCGTAGGCAAGTATCAGGCTGTGGTCAGATGGGATGCGCTGGATAACTGCGACGGGTATGAGTACAGCTATGGAAAGGGTTATTACTCTTTTGCCCCGAAAGAAACAACAGATAACGTGCTGACGCTCAGACAGCTCGATCCCGGAAGCACCCACTGGTTCAGGGTCAGATCCTTTAAGAACGAGGGGGCTGATAAGGCCTACAGTGACTACTGTAATGTTGAATTTACCACACAGAGCGGCGAATGCCATGCCGTCACAAACCTGAAAGCCGAGCCGTATAATTCAAGCATGGTAAAACTGACCTGGGACGATCAGGAAGACATCTGGTATTATACTTTGGAGCAAAGTACGGATAATGTAAATTTCAGCCAGGTCGAAATGTATTATATCGGCAGCGAGGAACCCAGAACCGTCAGGTATGCCAAAGATCTTGTCACCAATACAAAGTACTATTTCAGGATCAGAGCAGGTGTCTACAGTTTCAGCGGGGGCAGTACGCCCATTGAGTATGTCTCGGGATCGGTAAGCTGTTATCCTAAACTGAAGCCGGTCTCCGGTCTGAACGCTTCGGTTTCGGACGGGGCAATAAAGCTTCAATGGTCCGGGATCACAGGCGCCGCTTATTATTCCGTTTACAGGAAGCAAAAAAGCACCGGCGAATACGTTCCTTTGGCGGTCGTTCCCGCCTCTCAGGGAGTAAACGCTTATACGGATACATCAGCGATCCACGGAAGATATTATTATTACCGTGTTTACGGCTGCAGAACGAATGTGCTTACGGATGCGCAGGGAGAGTGCAACATCACGTGCGGGGCGCTTATTCCCCTCGGGGAAGTGAATGATCTGACCGTAAGCGATATAACGGCATCATCCGCCGTTCTTTCCTGGAGCGCCATACCGGGAGCCCAGGGTTATGTGATCAGCAGATATGAAACGAACTGGGTTGAAGTGGAAAGGGTCGGCGCCGGGTATACGAGTTATACATTGAAAAACCTGCTTCCCGATACAATCTATCGGATGGCCGTACAGGCTTTTACGGATGACAGTAACGGGGGAGGAACAGGCATAGCCTTTACAACCCTTGAAGGCAGCCCGGCTGAAAAATCCTTCTTCACAATATCGGATACTGAAACCGTTTATAACGGTTCGCCTCAGGGGGCGACGGTCGCCTGTTCCAACGATGAGGTCAGTGGGGCGGGCTACAGCGTGCTTTACGGCAGAAAGGTAAACGGAGCAGTTTCCTCCTACAGTACGGACAAACCGAGTGAGGCGGGAACGTACGGGATCATGATCAGGACAAAAGCCTCGACTTATTATACTGCTACCGAGCTCACGGACGAGAACTGGATATTTAGCATTTCCCCAAAGCCCATTGTGCCGTCTGTAACGCTGTCAAAGGAAAACTACACTTATACGGGAAACGAATGCAGACCGGAGGTGACTGTAAAGGATGACAATACGGTACTTCGGGCAGGCACTGATTATTCGGTATCCTACAGTGACAATATCCACGCAGGCAGCAATTCCGCCGTTGTCACGGTCACGCCCTGTGACGGGGGCTCTTATTCCTTTGATGAAACAAAAAAATACTTCACCATAGGGAAAGCGACCACAAATGTGACGATCGAAGGCGGAAATAAAACCGTGACATACGGGGCGGACAGTTTTACCCTCAGCGCGCTGGCGTCAATACCCGGGAGCGGGGTCAAAGAGTGGAGCTGGTCCTCCGATTCGCCGGGTGTTGCCGAGATAGATCCTTCGACGGGGGCTGTAACGGTAACGGGGCAGGGCACGGCCGTGATCAGCGCCGGATACTCCTCGAATGACACAGAGGGCTCGGGCAGTATGACCCTTACCGTCAATAAGGCCGCTCTTACCGTAACTGCCAATGATAATGTCATCACCTACGGTGACGAACCTGCCGGGAACGGAGTGAAATACAGCGGGTTTGTAAACGGCGATACATCGGGTGCCGTAACGGGCAGTATTACCTACAGCTACGATTACAAAAAATATGACGACGCCGGAAGCTCTTATGTGATCACGCCCTCCGGACTCAGCGCGGCAAATTATGATATAACCTATGCCCCGGGGACTCTCACCGTGCAGCCAAAGGAAGCGGGCATCAGCTGGACCGGCACGGAATTAACCTACAAAGGAGAGCAGCAGAAGCCTTTCGCAACGGCCACCGGCCTTCTGAATAACGACAGCTGCACGGTCACGGTTTCTACCGCTTCTCCGTCGATCGACGCCGGTTCCTATACTGCCACAGCCGACTCCCTTTCAAATCCGAATTACAGATTGCCGGCAGTGAAAACCACCGCATTTACCATCGGTAAGGCGGACTGCGGCAACAGATCCGCATCGGGGTCGGCAAGGTACGGCAACACCGGGGAGGTTGACCTGAGCCCTTATTTACCTGCCGGCGGAAGCCTTAAAACCACAGGCATAAGCTGCAGTGATCCGGATCAGATCCTGGATGGCTCTCCCTACGTTACGGGAAATAAGCTCTGCTTCGCGATCGATAACGATCAGAGCAAGAAGGATAAAACAGCCGTCGTTACGGTCCCGGTAAATGGCGGGAAAAATTATAATGACCACACCATAGACGTGACCCTGACAGTTCTCGACAAAGCCCCGCAGACCGTGACTTTCCAAGGGATCACGGGTGGGAAGGTATCAAAGACTTACGGAGATGAGGATTTCACATACACAGCAGCTTCCGATGCCTCAGGAGCGATAACCTACGAAAGCAGCGATACGTCGGTTGCGACCGTCGGAGCATCCGACGGGAAGATACACATACTGAAGACCGGAGAGACGACCATAACCGCAAGAGCGGCGCCCACGAACACTCATGAAGAAGGCTCGGCTTCTTATGCGCTCACTGTTGGCAAAAAGGAGATCGGGATCAAATGGACCGGTACGGTATTCACCTATGACAGATCGATGCATACGCCCACTGCGGAAGCAACCGGGCTTATCGCTCCGGACACATGTCTGCTCACGGTTACCGGAGGGCAGGTAAATGCCGGCGATCATACAGCTTCAGTAACGGCGCTTGACAATGATGATTACAAGCTTCCCGCAGTTGTCACACAAAGCTATAAGATCAATAAAGCTACAGTTACAGTGGCGGGGATCACTGCCGGAAACAAGGAGTATGACGGAAAGACCGATGCGGTACTCGGCTTCGAAAAAGTAAGCTTTACCGGAAAGAAGGATGGGGACACTCTTTCTGTTACGGCTAAAGGGGCGTTTGCCGATGCCAATGCCGGAACCGGCAAAACAGTCGGGATCTCGGATATGTTGCTTGGCGGAGCATCCGCTGCAAATTATGAGCTTGCATCCACCGATCAGCAGAAGCAGACATCAGCTGATATCTCGAAAAAGCCCGCGACTGTGAAAGCCAAGGATCAGACAGTGTCCCTTAACGGTTTGATCGCAAACGGTGTCTCTTACGCCGAACTTGACGGAGCGCTGTCGGGACATTATCTTTCATCAGTCGTGCTTACCTCAAGCCCGACAGACAATGTGACCGATTCCGGAACGATCACTCCCTCTACACCTGTTATCAATAACGGCAGTACGAACGTGACGGGGAATTACGACATCAGTTGTGTGCCGGGGGTATTGACGGTCACCAAAGGAGTCCCTTTGATAACCGCTCCCCGGGCGAATGATCTTACGTACAACGGTCAGAAACAGAAGCTCCTGACCGAAGGCAGCGGTCCGGACGGAACAATAATGAAGTACAGTCTGAATAAGGACGGGGAATACAGTGAAAATGTTCCTGAGGAGATAAACGCCGGTGATCACACTGTCTGGTACATGGTTGAAGGCGGCAGCAATTATGAGGATATTCCTCCCCGGAGCATTGATGTGAAGATAAAGAAGGCGGATCTGTCGGATGCAGCGGTCATCCTTGGGCCTTCGCTCACTTATTCGGGAGCGGTCCAGACCCAGACCGTAACCAAACTGACATCAGGCGGTGAGACGATCCCTTCCGATGAATATTCGGTGACCGGAAACACTGCATTAAATGCGGGCAGTTATAAGCTTACAGTCACTGCCGTAAGCGGCGGGAACTGCACGGGAAGCGTTCAGAAGGAATTCGTGGTATCAAAGAAGGATATAGTCGCGGCAGTTGCCGTTACCGGAACGTACAGCTTTACGGGAAGCGCCGTGACACCCGTATGTTCCGTCACGGACGGGATCAATGAGCTTTCACCGACAGATTATTCGGTATCGTTTTCGGATAATGTAAACGCGGGAACGGGCAGGGTCACAGTTACGGAATCTGCCACAGGCAATTACAGCTTCAGCACCGTTAATGAGGAATTTGCGATCGGTAAGGCGGCCGCCCGCACCCTTGCCGACATCTCTGTGGGGCAGGCCCTGGGCAAGAGGGAAATAAAGGCCTCCGTTGCAGGTCTTATGCCGGGGAACGCGGGAACGGTGACCTATACGGCGGGGAGCGCAACGACAACCGGCAGCGCGACCATTTCCGGTTATACCGTGGATGCAGGCGGAAACGTGAGCGCAGCTGTCTCCGGCGGCATGGAGAACGATACCATCACACTGCCTGTGACCATCAGCTCCACGAACTACGCCGATTCTGCAGTCAACGTGGTCATAACACTGATCCGGAAGTCCGACGCGGGCGTTAAGATCAGCGGGGAAAGCGTCAGGACCTACGGGGATGAGGAGTTCACCCTGGCAGGCTCGGTTACGGATGAGGGCGCCAACGGCGCGTGGACGTGGGAGAGCAGCAATGAAGCCGTCGCCACCGTGAACGATGCGGGCGTTGTGACCATCGTGGGCGGCGGAACCGCTGTTATCACCGCAAGCTACGAATCCGATACATCCATCGGCAGCGCGACCCTGACTCTGACCGTAAACCCCAGGACCGTTGAGATCCCCAAAGCTGCCACCGGCCTTAAATGGACGGGAAGCGAGCAAACGGGCGTCGCTTCCGGCGAGGGCTACACCGTGACTAACGGCGCGGCCACCGAAGTCGGCAGTTACACCGCCACGGCGACGCTGACCCGCACCACGGATTACAGGTGGAGTGACGGCACAACGGAGCCCAAGTCTGTCCTGTGGAGCATTGACAAGGGGGACGGCCCCGATGCCCCCACCGGGCTCTCGGGGGAATCTCCTACCACGCCGGATGGAAGCGATGGGAAGATCTCCGGTGTTACGGAAAAGATGGAGTATTCCGACGATCCCTCATTCAGCACCGTGACTCCATGCACCGGCGAAACGATAACCGGGCTGACCGCCGGTACATATTATGTGCGTGTAAAGGAGACGGCGACACATTATGCGGGGAAGGCGGCAACCGTAGTGGTCCCGGTCGGGGATGATGTCTGGAATCTGTATGAGGATCCGTCAGAGCATGAATACAGGGTCTTTGGGGTCAGCGTGAACGGTATTGTTCCGAACAGCAACGCGAAGTCAAAGGCTTATTACGACGCGAAGCTGAAGGGATCCGTGATCACCGTGAAGGTGACCGGCGACAGGAAGAAGGCGGCATCAAATGCTGTCCTGGAATTTGACCTCGGAAATGCAGGAGCAGTGGAATATGCGCTGCCCGTGAGCTATGTGAAGCCTTCATTTAAATTGAGTTCCGCTCATTTTGTGATCAAAAACGGCACGGAGACGGTGCTTAAGACGATCCTTCTGGTGAAGAACGCATCCGGCACCTACGAGCCCTTCGATATGACGGATGTGAAGGTGGCCGGAACGGGGATCGGAACCGGAACCGTGACGAAGGATGATGACGGATCGATCAGGATCAGAACCTCCGCTGCCGGCAAGGGGAAGATCAGTATCAGTAAGGATGGCTGGGACGGCGCAAAACCGGTGAGCCTGCCCTACACCGTGAAGGGATCCGACAGGGATGCGCTGAGCGTAGACCTTCAGGGGCTTAAGACGGTGGTGGTGAACAGTAACGCGAAGGGACAGGAGTTCACATTTGATGTGACGCTGAACGGGGTTTCGCCTGAGGAGGGCGCAGTGACCATTGTTGACAGTAAGGACACGGGACTGGCGGCCATAAGCGGCGGGAAACTGGTGATAGCGTACAGGGATGGCGTAAAGAATGGTAATTATACCGTCACTCTGCAGGCCGGCGGGGCGAAGGCCAATGTAAAGATCAAAGTGAGCGACAAGGCCGTAGATGAGGCAGTCACCGCAAAGGTGCAGACGAAGTACGATGTGGTGACGAAACAGTGCATGGTGGTCGTGCCGGTCTTTAAGGATATGAGCGGCCATATCGAGGCGGTATCCGTGTCGGAGAACGGTTTTATCGCAAGGCTGAACGAGGCCGGGAACATCGAGATCGACTATACCGGAGATAAGTACAGCGTCCATGACCTGAACATCGGGACTCTGTCGCTTTCGCTTAAGATCAGCGGCCTGGAGAAGCCGGTAAAGCTCATGCTGAATAAAGTGAAGGCAAAGAAGACATCGCCGACCGTGAAGGCCGGGACCGTGACCATCCCCGCCGGGACTGAAGAAGCGGAAGGAAAGATCATCGGAACGGCGAATATCGTGAGCAGTTATAAGGCGAACTCCGGTATGTTTAAGACCATCGCCCCGGAGAAGGTGGAGATCGTCGGAGCTCCGAAGAATGTGACAGCAAAGGTCAATGAGACCGATAAGACCGAGATCGATATCCTGAACGTCACTAAAAACAGCGGATCGGTCAAACTGAAGCTCACCTACCCCGGAGGGGCGGCGAAGACGGTTACGGTGAAGGTGAAGAAGAAGTAAAGAAACAGCTACGTTTGTCCGGCGGTCTCCTCCTGCATTCGACGCTGGTTTTTTTGATGATTATGTGTTAACATGATTTTGTATGCGTTGAAAACGGTTTTTATTAACCTGAAGGGGGATCTGCGCAGTGTGAGGAATGCGGAACAGACGGATCCCCTGAGCCCGGAAGGAGGCAGATATGAATCAGGACCTTACACAGATAAGGGATATATATAAGGACCCCAAGTCCTTTGACGGAAAGGAGATCACGGTGGGCGGATGGATCCGTTCAAACCGGGATTCCAAGACCTTTGGGTTCATAGTGATGAACGACGGCAGTTTTTTCGAGAATCTGCAGGTGGTATATTCGGACAGGCTCAAGGGCTTTGCGGATATAGCTAAACTCAGCATCTCGTCCTGCATACTTGCCAGAGGCACCATAGTCCTTACGCCTGAGGCCAAGCAGCCCTTCGAGATGCAGGCGAAGGAGATAACCGTTGAGGGAGAGTCCGATCCGGCCTACCCCCTTCAGAAGAAGAGGCACACCTTCGAATATCTCCGCACCATCCCCCATCTCAGGGTCCGCACCAATACCTTTGAGGCCGTGTTCCGGGTGAGATCCATACTGGCTTACGCCATACACAGATTCTTCCAGGAGAGGGATTTTGTCTACGTGCATACTCCCATAATCACGTCCTCCGACGCTGAAGGCGCGGGCGAGATGTTCAGGGTCACCACTCTGGATCCCGCAGCGGTACCGATGACGCCGGAAGGGGCTCCGGATTATTCCCAAGACTTCTTCGGGAAGCCCGTAAACCTTACGGTCTCCGGACAGCTGAACGTTGAGACCTACTGCATGGCTTTCCGCAACGTTTATACCTTCGGACCCACCTTCAGGGCCGAACACTCGAACACCACCCGCCATGCGGCTGAATTCTGGATGATCGAGCCGGAGCTTGCATTCGCGGATCTCTCCGACGACATGGAGTGCGCCGAGTCGATGCTCAAATACATCATCAATTATGTGCTTGAGAACGCGCCCGAGGAGATGGAGTTCCTGAACACTTTCGTGGACAAGGAGCTGAAGAGCCGTCTTCACCATGTGATGACCTCCGAGTTCGGCAGGATATCCTACACGGATGCGGTGAAGATTCTGGAGAAGCATAACGACAAGTTCAATTACAAGGTATCCTGGGGCTGCGATCTTCAGACCGAGCACGAGAGATATCTGACCGAAAAGGAATTCAAGCGCCCCGTGTTCATCACGGATTATCCTAAGGAAATAAAGGCCTTCTACATGAAGCAGAATCCGGACGGGAAGACCGTGGCAGCCATGGACTGTCTCGTGCCGGGAATCGGGGAGATCATCGGCGGCTCCCAGAGAGAGGATAATTTCGACCTGCTCCTCAAGCGCATCAGGGAGTGCGGCATGGACGAGAAGACCTATGAGTATTACACGGATCTGCGTAAATACGGGTCCGTCACCCATTCCGGCTTCGGCCTGGGCTTTGAGCGGTGTGTGATGTACCTCACCGGAATGGGAAATATCAGGGACGTGGTGCCCTTCCCCAGAACAGTCGGAAGCTGCGAACTGTAAGAGCAGGGCGCCGGGACGGCCTGAAACCGCGGGTGCAGGAGAATGGCGCCGTAACTGGCGTAGAATGCGGGCATGATGGCAGGACCCCGTGAAGGCCGGGAACTGCGGATTGTAAGAGAGCGCAGGTCAGGAAGGGGTCAGAGGCAGGAGACCTTACACATAAGATAAAAGTGAGTTTAAGAGGAAAAAGGAACTACAGAAGAATCATCAGGACAGGGCTTGCGATCCTGCTGCAGCTCTGTCTTTGCGCGTCTTTATTTACATATTCCGGGGCGACCGAGTCCGAAGGAAATGAAAATAAGGAGGCTGAAGCTTCTTCCGAATCCGGGGATCAGGAGGGAGAGCAGTCGGAAGCCTCATCAGCCGGGGATAAATCTTCGGAAAAGTCGTCTGCCGCAACCCAGCAAAAGACCCAGTCCACTGCGGAGATCAACGCCCTGAAACAGAAGCAGGAGCAGCTGAAACAGGAGCAGATGCTTTTGGAGAGCCAGAAGCAGGCGGCTGAGGCGCAAAAAAAGCAGGCTGAAGGCCAGCTCTCGAAGGTGGAAGGGCAGATATCGAACATCACCGGAGCCCAGGACGACCTGAGGACCGAGATCGAAGGGATAGACGCCAGCATAGTGGGTATCCTCACGGATATTTCCCTCATTGAAAGCCAGATAGAGAATATCGAGAGACAGATAGCCGACACCGAGGTTCAGTATAATGACACCATAAAGGAGCATAACGCCCAGTATGAGGCCATGAAGGTGCGGATCCGCTACATGTATGAGGCGGGGGACATGAACTACATCCAGATGCTCCTGAACTCCGCCAGCATGGCGGACGCGCTGGTCAAATCCGATTACATATCCAGGCTGTACGATTACGACAGAAAGAAGCTGGAAGAATACCAGGAGACCGCAAATGAGATCGCAAATCTGAAGACGGCTCTGGATGAGGATAAATCAGAATTGGAGACCTCCCAGAACGAACTAAGGGAGGAAGAGAATTATCTGGCCGAGCTCCTTGAGGAAAAGAAGGGCGAATATGAGGATTACGAGACCATGCTGGCCAAGGCAAAGCAGCAGGCTTCCGCATATTCCGCAGTGATAAAGAAACAGACTGACCAGATAAGCGCGATCGAGAAGCAGAAGGCAAAGAAAGCTGCCGAACAGGCTGAGAGCCTGAGAAAAGAGCAGCAGCTGGCGGCTGCCGAGGCGGCTAAACAGGCGGGAGGCGCCCAGTCTTCGGGAGGCGGCGGTCAGACGCCGGCTGCGGGATCGTCAGGCAGTTCCGGCTCCGGCAAAAAATCGTCGGGCGCAGCGGTGTCCGGCAGCGGCAAAGGCGCAGAGATAGCTTCTTACGCCACACAGTTCATAGGAAACCCCTACGTTTCCGGCGGTACGAGCCTCACCGGCGGCGCAGACTGTTCGGGCTTTGTGAAGGCAGTGTACCAGCATTTCGGTATAAACCTGCCAAGAACCTCCTATTCCCAGTCGGGAGTGGGTACCTCCGTGTCCTACAGCGATGCAAAGGCCGGGGATATCATTTACTACGGAGGACATGTGGGGATTTATCTGGGCAACGGGACCATAGTGCACGCCAGCACCCCCGCCACAGGCATCAAGATCAGTTCGGCGATGTACAGACCCATCGTCACCATCAGGCGAGTGGTCTGACGGACGCGTGAAAAGACGGCACCATAGAGAGGATTCAGGGAGAGAGGATACAGATGGATAACAGACCGCATTCAAGACTGAACACAGCAGCCACAGGTTCCGCATCCGTACACAGGAGAGGAAGCGGGCTCGGAACGGGGCCCGTGGGAAAAGGGCCTTCCGGCTTCGGCAGCTCGGGATCCGGAATCCCCATCGGGGGAACTCCCGTCACCCACAAAAAAGGCGTGACAAGGGGACGCTCCATAGGGGGAGGCACCCTCATTCTCGTGATCATCATCGTGATATTCATGATGTCCATGGGTGGCTTCGGCGGTTCCTCATACTCCGACGACGCAAATGATCTGACGGGGGAGCAGGGCTACGACCAGAACGGCGTAACGGGGTTTGGCACAGGCTCATCGGGAAGTCCGTCCTCAGGATCGCTCTTTGACCAGAGCGTTCCCGCTTCGCCCACGGATATGGCCGATGTGGACAGGAGCGTGTCCTCCGCGGCCCGCGACAAATATACGGTGATCAAAGGTAACGGCGAGGATTCCGTCACCTTAATGGTCTATATCTGCGGCTCCAACCTGGAGAGCGAGAACGGCATGGCGACCTCGGACCTGAACGAGATGGCGTCAGCCGCGCTTGAAAACGACAAGGTCCATGTGGTGGTGGAGACCGGCGGAGCGAAAAAATGGCGCAATTCCGTCGTCAAATCCGATTCCCTGGGCCGCTACGAGGTGGTGAAGGGAGGGATCAAGCCTCTTGAAAATCTCCGGAGCGCGGCCATGACGGATCCGGGAGTGCTGACGGATTTCATAAAGTTTTCCGCAGAAAGATTTCCCGCGAACAGATATATGCTGGTACTCTGGGACCACGGCGGCGGCTCTGCCTCCGGCTTCGGTTATGACGAGCGTTACCCCAACGGTACCATGCGTCTGGACGGCGTTGCAAAGGCTTTGAAGGATTCGGGGATAAAATTTGACTTTGTCGGATTCGACGCCTGCCTTATGGCGGGAATGGAGACCGCCTTTGCGCTGGAGCCCTATGCTGATTATCTGGTGGCGTCTGAGGAGACCGAACCCGGGACGGGCTGGTATTATACCAACTGGCTCAGCGCTCTTTCCGTGGACCCCTCCACTCCCACAACGGATATCGGGAAACATATAATAGACGATTTTGTCGAAAGGTCCTCTCCCGACAGGAACAAGATCACCCTGTCCCTTACGGATCTTGCGGAGTTTTCCGGGCTTGTTCCCGAAAAACTGACGGCCTTCGGAAACGAGATCAGTTCCGATATCAAGGAGGACAATTATCAGTCCGTGGCCGACGCCCGCGCAGGGTCAAAGGAATTTCACAAGAAGATAGATCAGGTGGATCTGGTGGATTTCTGCAACAGGCTCGGGAGCGGAGAAGCGAAGGAACTGTCCGAAGCGGTGAAGAAGTCCGTAAAATACAACCGGACCGCAAACGTTCCGAGAGCCTACGGCATGAGTTTTTATTTCCCCTTCAGGGCCACCGGCTCTATGAAGGATATGAATGAGATCTACGAAAATATCGATATGGATGAAGCCTTTACCTCATCCGTGAAGTCCTTCGCCACTCTGGAGGCTTCGGGACAGATCGCATCCACCTCCACCCAGGGCGGTCAGGGAAGCCTTATGGGATCGCTCATGATGGGCGGGCTGTCTTCAGCCATGGGATCTTCCGGTATCGATTACGGATCCCTGCTCATGCAGGCGCTTGCTTCGGGCGCCGGTGCCAGGAGTATTCCGTCGGACGCCGTGGATGTATCATATGAGCCCGGTTATCCCGGAGGCGGCAGGGACTATGCCTCCATCCTGGGGGACGACAGCTGGGTCAGCGAGTCGGATGTTCAGATGGCGTCCTCTTATGTGGAAAAGCACAGCCTGAACGGGGTCGATCTCTCATTTATCGATAAACACGGAGAGAGGGCTCTCAGCCTGCCGGAGGATGTATGGAAGAACGTGGAGACCATGGAACTCAGCGTGTTCTGCGAGGACGGAGCCGGATATGTGGACCTGGGTCTTGACAATCTCTTTGAGTTTGATGACGATGGGGATCTCATAGTGGCCTTCGACGGCGCCTGGCTTGCCCTGGATTCACACATCTGCTGCTATTACATGACTTCGGATCAGTACGAAGAGGACGGGTCTTACGTGACGGAGGGCTATGTCCCCGCATTTATCGACGGGGTGCGCGCAGACATCATCCTCAGGTTCACCGACAAGGAGCCTGGGGGAGTCGTGCTGGGCTATAAGCATGTAAATGAAAACGGACTCCAGGACAAGGGACTTACGGAAATAGTCCAGGGCTCGGAGATAGAGCTGATCTGCGATTATTACGACAGGAGCGGAAAGTTTGACGACAGTTATTATCTCGGAGAACCTTTCGAGGCCAGCGAGAAGCTGACTGTGTCCAAGATGAACATCGAAAATCCGAAATACAAATTCGGTTACAGGCTGACGGATCTGTACGGGAACCATTACTGGACCGAGCTGGTGGAGGTCGAGAATCCCGCAGCCGCAAAGTGAATAACGGCCGGGAAACGGAACGCGATAATAAAAACAATAATAATCATGAAAATCAGGAGGGTATGAAAAATGGGTAAGGTAGTTACATTTGGGGAGATCATGCTGAGACTTGCGCCGAACGGGTACTACAGGTTCTTTCAGGACGACCAGCTGCAGGCCACCTTTGGCGGAGGCGAGGCTAATGTGGCGGTATCCCTTGCAAATTACGGGTTGGATTCGGTGTATGTGACCAAGCTCCCCGGGCACGCCATCGGCCAGGCGGCGGTGAACGCACTCAGGTACTTCGGCGTGGACACCTCGGAGATAGTCAGGGGCGGAGACAGGGTAGGTATTTATTTCCTTGAAAAGGGAGCGTCCCAGAGAGGAAGCGTCTGCATCTACGACAGAGCCCATTCCGCCATCGCGGAAGCGGCGAAGGACGACTTTGACTGGGATAAGATCTTTGACGGCGCGGAATGGTTCCATTTTACCGGCATTACTCCCGCTCTCGGCGGAAACCTGCCGGAAATATGCAAGGCGGCCTGCGAGGCGGCGCACAAGAAGGGCGTGACCGTATCCTGCGATCTGAACTACAGGGGAAAGCTCTGGACCCGTGAGGAAGCGCGAAAGGTCATGACCGAGCTTTGCAAATACGTGGACGTATGCATCTCAAATGAAGAGGATGCCAAGGACGTGTTCGGCATCGAAGCCGAGGACACGGACATTTACGGCGGAAAGCTCAATAAGGACGGCTACAAGTCGGTGGCCCGCCAGCTTATGGAGAAGTTCGGGTTCAAAAAGGTGGCCATCACCCTCCGCACCTCCATATCAGCTTCCGATAACGACTGGGCCGGCATGCTCTACGACGGCAAGGAGTATTGCTTCTCGAGGGAGTATCATCTGCGGATAGTGGACAGGGTCGGAGGCGGAGATTCCTTCGGAGGCGGCCTGATATACGCCCTGACAAATGATTATCCGACTCAGGATGCCATTGATTTCGCCGTTGCGGCTTCCGCCCTCAAGCATTCCGTGGAGGGAGACTTTAACCGCATGACCGTGGCGGAAGTAAAAAAACTTGCGGGAGGAGACGCTTCGGGCAGAGTGCAGAGGTGAGACTGCCCGGAGAGAGGATCTTAAGGCGCGGGCTCTGAGGGGCCCGGCAGGATTTGTAATGTGGTTCTGACAGGAGGAAGATAAATGCACATTCCCATTTGGCTCATAATAGTGCTGGTTGTAATGGTGGCTATTCTGGTCGTCCTTTACTTCCTGGGTAAGAGAGCCCAGAAGAAGCAGGAGGAACAGCAGGCGCAGATAGACCAGTACCGGCAGAATGTCACCATGCTGGTCATCGACAAGAAAAAGGTCAGGCTCAA
>JAEELB010000039.1 GCA_016288705.1 Lachnospiraceae bacterium
GATCAAGGACTATGCAAATTATATGTACGCCTCCCAGGAAAATGAATCGGAGATCGGATGGCAGTACGGAGAAATAGGGAAGTTCATTTCCGAAAATCCGGAGACGGACGGCGGGAGCCTGGGAAAGGAGATCGCGGAGATAGTCTACAGATCCTGTGAGAGCGAAGAGGAACGGGACAATGCAACCTGTTCCGTGACAGACCTGGAAGCTGTCGAACTCCTGATCACCGAATTTGATTTTTTCTCAAAGGAACTGTATGAAGCCACAGGGGACAGGGATGTGCTGTCCTCCTACGCAAGAGCAGTCTCCGAAAAAGATAATTTCGGCGGAAATAACAGATCCGAAGGCTACACCAACATGGTGGATCTGGGCGGAGTGATAGAGTCCGGGCAAGACATGTTCCCCCACGCCAATGCAGCTCTTGCGTCACTGAAAAGGGCCGTTAAATACGTGAAGAACGGAAAAAACCACAAGCGGGCGTGCGGCCTGTCGGTTTATTATCCCCTGGTCATAGGAGGGACCATGGAACTGGCCGTCTTCGGACAGGTGTCGGCCAGCCCATACTATCTGGCCTTTGCGGACAGGGCGGCGTACTGCGGCGCGAATGCGGGTTCCTCGGAGGGCTATGATCCCAATGAGATATTCTCTCTGTGGGGTCAGGGCTTTGAAGCCATGAGTGATCATTTTTCCTTTTACGATGAAGAGTTTGAGAAGACCGGCGAGAGCCCTTATGTCGAATTCCGGCATGAGCCGTCTTTCGACGAGGAGGGTTTCTACGGCTTTCAGCTCACTAAAAGTTCCCTTCAGAACGTGCTGAGTGTCATCGGAACGGTCTACCAGATCTCGGATGACGGACACGACATTATTTCTCTCGGTGAGACCTGCGAGATATTTCAGGACTGGACTACGGGGAGATTCACCGATGAATTCGACGGCTACTGGTTCTCCCTCCCCGATGGTCAGAATCTTTCGGTCTATCTGCAGACCCAGACCGATACCTCCGATATCTATTCCTCTCCGGTGGAACTGAACGGACGGAGAACGAACCTTGTGATCGTCCGGGAAATTGATACGGGGAAAGCGTATATCACCGGGATCAGGGACGATGTGGAAGACGGAATGGCGGACAGGACCGACAGGAGACTGAAGAACGGCGACAGGATACTGCCCCTGTACGAAGCGTCATCCCTGCTTGATGAAGACGGTGACAGCGATTACGAATATTACGGAGAGGAGTATATCTACAAAAAGGGCGACGGCATCACCTTTGAGCTCATGCCCGACGGAAAATACCTCTTCGGATTCATCATAGACGACCTGTACGGAGACTTCTATGTGACGGATTACGCCGATTTTGAGGTGGACGGAGAGAGGGTCCTCTACACGGAGTAGCGGGTGTTCATATACGCCGGCTCCGAAACGAAGCGGCACAGTACCGCTGCGGGTATCGGATCACTTGACGTTTTCATATCTGAAGGTGCTGAGGAACCTGCGGGCGCGCTCGGTTTCCGGGGCTTCAAAGAATTTTTCCGGCGCCGAATCCTCTACTATGGACCCTTCGTCCAGAAAAATAATCCTGTCTGCTATGGCTTTTGCAAAGGCCATTTCGTGAGTCACTATGAGCATGGTCCTCTTCTGCCTTGCCAGATCAAGGATCACATTCAGCACCTCATGCACCATTTCCGGGTCAAGGGCGGCTGTGACCTCGTCAAAGAGAAGCACCTCCGGATGCATCATGAGAGCCCTGACGATGGCGACTCTCTGTTTCTGTCCGCCGGATAACTGGCGCGGATAACTGTCCCTCCTTTCGGCCAGACCCACCCTGTCAAGCATCCTCAGGGCTTCCTCCGTGGCTTCGGCCCTGTTTCTCTTCTGTACCTTCATGGGGGCCAGGATCACGTTATCCAGTATGTTTTTGTGGGGAAACAGGTCATAGCTCTGAAACACCATTCCCGTCTTCAGCCGGCTTTTGTTCGCTGTCTTTCCGGCGGGATTGATCACTTCCCCCTCCAGCAGGACCCTTCCCTCCTGTATATCCTCAAGGCCGTTGATGCAGCGTAAGAGGGTGCTCTTGCCGCATCCCGAGGGGCCCACCAGAACTACGACCTCGCCCTTATTTACGGTGAGGTTTATGTCCTTAAGCACAGGCATGTCTTCAAATCTCTTGTATAAATGATCGATCCGGAGTATTTCTTCCATTTGTTTCCTCCATTTACGGGGCCTCAGGACTCCCACTTTTTTTCAAGGTATCTCGACAGGCAGCTGATAGGCCAGCAGGCCAGAAAGTAGAGCAGGAAGATCACCGCAAATATCCCGAAAGCCGCCTTCGGAGAGGCCTTTCTGTTGGCCTCTATTATCTGCTGTCCCACCTTCAGGACCTCAACGATGCCGATCATCATGACCAGACTCGTGGTCTTGATCATCCTGGTGATGAGATTGATGGAAAGAGGGATGAGCCTTCTCACTATCTGGGGGATGATGACATAGACATAGGTCTGAAGCCTGGACATTCCCAGCGCCTTGCTGCTTTCGTACTGGATCGCCGGGATACTGAGGAGACAGCCCCTCACCAGATCCGCCATCTCAGCGGTGCCCCAGAAAGAGAAGACGATTATGGAAGAAGCCTCGGCTGACAGATTTAGCCCAGTCATTTTGGAAATTCCGAAAAACACTATGAAGAGCAGCACAAGCTGTGGCATGATCCGGACGATCTCAAGATATACGCGGGCAATGGCATTTATTATAGGTTTTTTCATGGACATGAGCATGCCGAGGATGATCCCCAGAAAAATGCTGATGGCCACCGAGATGATGCTTATCCGCATTGCAATGCCCAGTCCCGCGATGAGCCTTATGGCGTTTTTCCCTTTAAACAGTACTTCAAATCCCATGATTCAGTCTCCGAACATCCTGTAACGGACCTTCTTTTCGATCACGCTTCCCGCAACGGATACGGGGAGGAGCATGATGACATAGAAGACCACCAGCAAAAACAGACTTTCCGTTGTGTTGTAATACAACCCTATCAGATCCTTTGCCCTGAACATCAGATCCATCAGACTGATGGCGGAGAACACGCTGGTCTCCTTGAGCAGGAAGATGACGTTTGCGATGATGCCCGGAATGCTTATATAAAAGGCCTGGGGCAAAATGACAGAACTGAAGAGCTGGCTTCTGCTCATTCCCAGTGAAAGAGCGCTTTCGGTATGGATATAAGGGATCGCCTCCAGGCCGCTTCTGATGCTCTCGGTCATGTAGCTCCCTCCGAGAAGCCCGAGACCCAGGGCTCCGCAGACTTCAGCGGAGATCCTGATCCCCAGGGCAGGGAGGCCGTAGTAGATGAAAAAGAGCTGAACGAGCAGGGGCGTGTTCCGGAAGAGCTCCACATAGCATTTCACCAGAAAAGAAGCTGCCGGTATCCGGAAATAAAGGATAAAAGCACACAGTATCCCCAGCGCCAGGGATATCAGGATGCCGATCCATCCTATCCGGACGGTCAGCAGAAAAGCCTCTGAAAACATGGGTATATATGATCTTAGAATATCCGGATCCATAGGATGCCCTTATCACTTCCTTCTGCCTGCATTGACTTAACAGAACCCGTAAAACGGGAGGACCGGGCGGCCCTCCCGCAAAGGTCGATCATGCCTGTCAGCTTACTCAAAGAATACAACAGCGCCGTCATAGGTGTCAGTGATGTATTTTTTGATCTCATCCGATCTCAGGACGCTCACCAGTGCCTTTATCTTGTCGGAAGCCTCATTTCCTTCCTTCACGGCGATGATGTTCACATAGGTCTTCGCCGCCACGGAATCGCTCGACTCCCTTGCGATGGAATCCTTTCCGACAGAATAGCCTGCTTCAAGAGCGTAGTTGCCATTCAGTACGATATATGCCACCTCCTTGACTACTCTCGGGACCTGAGCGGCTTCAAGCTCCACAAACTTGATGTTTTTGGGATTCTCGACGATATCCTGCACTGTTGCCGTAAGATCCGCGCCATCCTTGAGCTTCAGAAGCCCGTTGTCCTGAAGGAGCAGAAGCGCTCTTGCTTCATTTGTGGTGTCGTTTGGAACTGCGATGCTGTCGCCGTCGGCGATCTCGTCCAGGCTCTTCTTCGTTCCGGGGTAGATGCCGAAAGGTTCGTAGTGGATACCTCCGGCGTTTACCAGATGGGTGTTCTTTTCTTCGTTGAAGCTGTCAAGGTAAGGGATGTGCTGGAAATAATTTGCGTCAAGTTCACCGGATTCCACAACGAGGTTTGGCTGGACGTAATCCTCAAATTCAACTATCTCCAATTTGTAGCCGTATTTCTCAAGGATCGGGACAGCCTGCTCAAGGATCTCTGCATGAGGAGTGGGGGATGCGGCGACCTTTATGGTCTCCCCGTTTCCGGGTACGATATCCGCTGCACCGGCTGCGGGAACAGCTTCAGCCGTATCCGCAGACCCGGTCTCTCCGCCCTCTACCACAAGGGTGTCCTCGTAATCCGCTCCGTAGGTATCCAGAAGGGTCGCTTCATAATCCGCATGGAAGAAGTTTTCCTTGCCCAGAGTCTTTATTTCCTCATTCAGCCAGTCAAGCAGCGTGCTGTTGCCCTTGGAGACTGCGGGGGCGATGGTGTCCTGGCTTCCCAGAGAGGGAATGCCCACCACATAGCCCTTATTTTCAAGAGAATAAGCTATGACCTCGGTGTTGTCATTTGCCCAGGCCACTCCCGTACCGTTTTCAAAGGAGGTCTTCGCGGTGGCGTAGGTATCGAACTTCTGGAGCTTGATCTCCGGATTGTTTTTCTCCAGATAAGTCTCCGCCGTGGTACCGGAGATCACGATGATCTGGTCGTCCGGGCCCACCTGGTCGAGACTGGTTATAACATTGTCCTCGTGGGATACCACCCCGAGAGCCACGTTCATATAGGGGAGGGCGAAGTCAACCTTCTGGGCCCTTTCCTCGGTTACGGTGAAATTTGCAAGGACTATGTCGACCTTTCCGGTCTCCAAGTACTCCACGCGGCTTGCGGCTTCGGTGGACACGTAATTGATCTTGAGACCCAGATCCTTTCCGATCCTTTCGGCGAAGTATACGTCATAGCCCTGGTATTCGCCGTTTTCATCCACGTAACCAAAGGGATTCTTGTCGGAGAACACGCCGATGTTTATGGTGCCGTCGGCCTTGATCTCATCGAGGGTCCTGTACACTTTGTCTCCCGAACCCTGAACGGCGCTCTCTGCTGCGCTTGTGCCGGCATCCGTTCCGGCAGGCTGCTGCGCTCCCGATCCGCATCCGGTGAGAGCGGTCACTCCCAGCGTCAATGTCACGATCCCCGTGAACAGTTTCGTAAGTATTGTCTTCTTCATATTATCTTCCTCCTTTTCTCTGATCCTGTGTCCGGTTTGCCACCGGTCCGGAGACCCGTTGGTGGGATGGTATTCCTCTTTGCGGTCTTCGGGGCTTGATCCCCCTGTGCCCGGGCGCCGCCGCCGCATAAAAAATGCCCGGGCTTTTGTCTCCCAGGCAATGATCATCTCCGTTCCGGTCTTCAGAACATCATTTTCGGGCGCATGACATGTGATCCATACACCCGGCTTCATTACCTGCCTGGGAACTGAACATTCGACACATGCACATACAACACCACGATCCGGATCTGAAACCAAATGTTTTCATTTTGTCATGCCTCCTTTCCATACAGACCTCTGTTCCGATGTCTTTTGCCGGCGGCGCCTGCAGCGTAGGCCTTGCCTTTTACTGCTGTCTGACCGCCGCTCCGGTTCTCAGAACCCTATGGTGGGAGATAATACACCTACTAAACCGATATGTCAATATGTTTTTTTCGGATTTTTTTTTCATTCGGAAATAATGAAGGCGGGGGACGATCGAAAACCAGTCAGACTGCGTACAGTGTTACTATTCACAGTACAATGTCAGTAAGTTAAGGAAGGATGGATTTGGAAAAATTGGTAGAAACAGTAACGTAAGCTCACCGCAGAGGAGGAACAATGCTGCTCCGGTAGACGAGCTGGAGATGTAGTAGGTTAAACAATAAATTTAAGGCATGGC
>JAEELB010000040.1 GCA_016288705.1 Lachnospiraceae bacterium
CGTCAAAAACTCTGATGATACGAAATAATATCCTTTTACAGGTTTTAATTCCACACCATCATCACCGTCCCCGACAGCGCCAAGGGTGTCCTCCGCAGCGCTCTGGCCGGCGGCGTAAACCGCTGCAGGCGCAAACCCCTGCGCAAATAAGGACAGTACAAGTGCTCCTGCGCACAGTCCCGATACGAACTTTTTAAACTTTTTCATGTGCTTCCCCTCTCTATTCAATAATGCTTCAGAGCTTTTCCAATTTGGCAAAGCCCGCGTACATCACCTTTGTTCCCGCAGTATCAAAGTCCACCGTGACCACAGTATCCCGGGGTCCCGGATTCATTTCCTTAACCGTGCCCTCACCGAAAAGGAGGTGCTTCACCCTGTCTCCCACGGTGTACCTGACAGCTCCGGCTGCAGGCGGTCTTTCGATCAGGCTGCTGTAAGGCTTGCCGGGGCTTTTCTTCGGCTTTCCGGTGGCCGCTTTTGCGGAGGTTATTTCCGCCATATCGGATCCGTGAAAACCGTCACCGATATCTCCGGAGACTGTCCGTCCTGATACGGCGCCTCTGTAAGTCCTTGCACTGCGTTCTGGAATACTGTTCCTTCCGCTCAGATATCCTCCCGAAGATCCCCCGGGTTCGTCGATATCCAGAAGCTCCTTCGGTATCTCCTTTACAAATCGGCTAACGGGAAAGCTCTGGTACTCGCCGTGCAAAAGCTTTGTCTTTGCGTGGGTCAGGGTCAGATCGTCCATGGCTCTCGTGATCCCCACGTACATCAGCCTTCTTTCTTCCTCCATATCGGAAGGATCGAAGGAATTGATGTTCTGTTGACCGGGGAAGACCCCGTCTTCAAGCCCCGTGAGATACACGCCGGGAAATTCAAGGCCTTTTGCGCTGTGAACGGTCATGAGCAGCACTCTGGGCGTGCCCTCTTCCACCTGATCAAGATCGGTCATAAGTGACACTTCCTCAAGAAAAGCCGAAAGATCCGCCTCTTCGCCGTTCATCTGAAAGCTCTCGATCTTGGACATGAGTTCGGCCAGATTTTCCAGGCGTTCCTCCTCTTCCTCATTTGACTGGGCTTCGATCTGGTTTTCATAATCCGTGTCCTCGAGGATCATGCGGGTTATGTCCGCAAGCCCCTTTTCGGGAAGACAGGCCCTCCATTTTTCTGTCATGTCCGTAAATGCGCGGATCTTTTTTGCTGCGGCGGCTGATACATCCGGCACTTCATCGATCCTGAGCAGAGCCTCATACAGACTGATCTCATGCTGAAGGGCGTAGGCCGTGACTCTGTTTTCCGTGGTCTTTCCTATGCCCCGCTTGGGAACGTTCAGTATCCGGGAGACGGAGATGTCATCCTGAGGGCTTTCCACAAGCCTCAGGTAAGCCAGTATGTCCTTTACCTCTCTTCTGGCGTAGAAACTGACTCCACCCACAAGGCTGTAGGGTATCCCCTCCTCCACCAGCCTGTCTTCAAAATATCTGGACTGGGCGTTGATACGGTACAGTATGGCAAAATCGTTTAAGGATCTGCCTTTCCTGTACTTCGAATCGATATCATCCACCACATATCCGGCTTCTTCATATCCGGAGTAGAATTCCCTGTAGCGTATCTTTTCTCCTTCGCCTTTATCGGTCCAGAGCTTCTTGTCCCGACGGGAGTCATTATTTTTAATTACGGCGTTTGCGGCGTCCAGTATCGTCTGGGTGGATCTGTAATTCTGCTCCAGCTTGACCACATACGCGTCCGGAAAGCTTTTCTCGAATCCGAGTATATTCTTTATATCCGCTCCCCTGAAGCGGTAGATGGACTGATCGTCATCCCCGACGACGCAGAGATTGCGGTATTTTGAAGCCAGGAGCTTTACCAGTTCGAACTGCACCGCGTTCACGTCCTGGTACTCGTCCACCATGATATATCTGAAACGTTCCTGCCAGTTCTCCAGTATCTCCGGATTCTCGCTTAAGAGTTTTACGGAGTTCAGGAGCAGATCGTCGAAATCCATGGCGTTATTGGCTCTGAGTCTTTTCTGGTATTCCCTGTATGCTTCGGCCACGGATCTCCAATAGAGGTCGTATCCCTTTTCAGCCTCCAGATCATCGGGAGACATGAAGTCGTTTTTAGCCCTGGATACGGCGCCGGAAACGGAACGGGGCTTGAAATTGTTGGGGAGCCGGCTCATTCCGTCTATGACCTGCTTCATCAGCCGCCTGGAATCGTCGGCGTCGTAAATGGTAAAGTTCCTTTCGTAGCCCACCGCCTCAGGATTTCTCCTGAGGAACCTCACGCAGCTGGAATGAAAGGTGGCGACCCAGACCGCGTCGGATCCCATTCCGACCATGCGGTCCACCCGCTCCCGCATTTCCTTTGCTGCCTTATTTGTAAAAGTGATGGCCATGATATTCCATGGCTTCACTCCCTTCTCCCTGATGAGATAAGCGACTCTGGAGGTGATCACCCGCGTCTTTCCGGAACCCGCTCCCGCGAAAATAAGGACAGGCCCTTCAGTATGGAGCACGGCGCTCTTCTGCCTGTCATTGAGAAATGAAAGTGGATCCTGCAGATTATCCATCTATCTTCATGAGGTCAAGAGGATTTACAGGTTTTTCGTCTTTACTGATGTTGTAAGCAAAATCCTTATTGTTTGAACCGGTTATGAACAGGATGTCCCCTCTGTCAACCTCGTCTCCCTCTTTCACCATGGGGTCGCCCGCATTCCTGTAATAGCTTAAATAACCGTTTTCGTGATCGATCACAATGCAATGTGAATAAACGGGATCAGCGGTCACCTGTACCACGGTCCCGTCGCCTGTCGCCAGGACATTCGTGCCGGTTTCGGCCTTGAAAGTGATTATCATGAATTCATCGGGTTCTGAGTATGTGGAAGAGGTAGACAGAGGAAAGCCCGAAGGAATATGATTGTCCTTGTCTTCTTTTTCCTGCTTCTTTTCGTTGGTCACCTTTTCGTTTACAGTGTTTGAAAGGGCGGTGATCTTCCCGCTCTGGGTGGAGATGGTCTCGTCCATTACGGATATCCTGGACTCAAGGGAAGCCACATCGGATGCGAGACTCTCGTTTTCAGCCCTGAGTTTCTGATTGTTGTGCCTTGATACGGACAGACAGATCAGAACGACCACAAGGGCGAGGGCTATACAAAAAACGGAACCGAGGAAGATCTCGGCAGTCTTCTGGTTGATCCCCATCTGCCTCACGCTTCCGTTGTCGGAATCCATAAAAAGCATGACGTGATAGGAAACCTTTTTCTTCTTTTCCTTTTTCGGAGCAGTAACCCGGGAGCCGCTGTCGTCCGCTTTTTCGATACCGGGTTCGGGAGCCTCCGCTGTAGTGGCACTTACGGGTTCCGCAGACTCTGATGAAACGGCGCTTACCGGTTCCGGAGTCTCCGGTAACGTCTCATTCACTGCGGGATCGGGACTCTCAACAGGCGTAACGGCTGTTTCAACGAACCGCTCTGCTTCCGTACTGCCTGAGTCCCGAACATCAACCGGTGAGCCGGGATCTGTCCCATCCTGAGCATCAACAGCCGTACTGCCGGAGTCCTGAGTCAGGTCAGCTTCCGGAACCGCGCTGACTGAATTATCCAGCTTTCCGATGGTTTTGTTTTTCCTTCTTTTGGCCATCAATGCCTCCGAAAAATCTTCTCCTCAACAAAAAACGTCAAAACAATTCCTTTGACGTCTACAACATCATAAAAAAACACGGCCTGTATGTCAAGTCACAAAAAAAACTTTACATTATTCTTCAGTTGTGGTAGAGTGCTCTTTGTAGTTTGTTAACTTGAATTTTTGGAGGTAATTAACGCAATGAACAAAGGTACTGTAAAGTGGTTCAACAACCAGAAGGGTTACGGTTTCATCTCTGACGAGCAGGGAAATGATGTTTTCGTGCATTATTCCGGCCTTAAGATGGAAGGCTTCAAGTCTCTCGATGAGGGCGCTTCCGTGGAGTACGACGTGATCCAGGGCGAGAAAGGGCCTCAGGCTGTCAACGTAGTAAAGCTTTGATGCGCTATATGTGCTTTTCTATATATCATATTATTTAGAAAACCGGCAGTAACGTATACGAACTTATGAACCACGAAGGGGACGGGATCCATATCCCGCCCCCTTTTCCGTATCTGATCTTAAACCGGGAAGGGCTTTGTCAGCCATGCCCCCATCTGCAGGCTATCTCCTCTATGCTGAGATCACCGCCGAAAATGTCCAGTCTGCTCCCTACGGTAAAATCGATCTTCCCTTTTCCCTCTCTTTCGATCAGTCTAATATCATCAAAGGAGCCTATACCTCCCGCATAGGTCACAGGGAGTCCCTCATATTCAGAGAGGATGCGGATCACCTCTCTGTCAGGTCCACTGCCCTTTCCTTCGGCATCGTAGGCGTGGATAAGATATCCGGAACAATGATCGGAAAGCCGCTGCAGAGTATCCGGGTTCATTTCCGTATCAGTCACGGTCTGCCATCTGTCTGTGACCACCATGTACCGGCCGTTGATCTCCCTGCAGGAAAGATCCAGGACCAGGCGGTCCTTCCCGGCAGCCCGTGATATGGCTTCAAGAGCTTCGGGGTCGATCTGTCCGTTCCTGAAGATATAAGACGTGACGATCACCTTTGACGCTCCGGCATCCAGAAATTCGCGGGCATTTGAGGGGGTTATGCCGCCGCCCGCTTCAAGCGAGTCAGGGTATGCGCCGAATGCTTTAAAAGCCTCTCTCTTCCCGGCCTCATATTCGGCGGAGTCCCTTTTGTTCAGTATTATCACGTGACC
>JAEELB010000041.1 GCA_016288705.1 Lachnospiraceae bacterium
AGGACAGCGTTCAGGTAGTCCCCAAGCTCATACCGAACGAGTCCACAGGCTGTAAGTCTTTCTCGGGTTATGACCGGTCGATGCTCGACCGCATGAACAATAAGTTCTACAGATATCAGGACTCAGTGCGCCTTCTTCACAATATAGCCACGAATATGCAGCTGAGCCGCACTCCCGACGAGATGGCCGCCTGCCTGGAGGATCTGATAATAAATGACCAGAAACTCACCTCGTACATGCTGTTCATCCTCAACAGAAAGCTTTTCGATGTAGAAAACTATTTCTTTGACCAGCCGGATAAAGGTATCATTCCCGAAGATTACGATCTGATCTACGATATCGCCCGTTCCCCCGGTCTGATGGAAATGACCCCCACGGAAGCGCTGTACAGGCCCGACGATCAATGCAAGTATCCGCTGATATTCAACTCCCTTGACTACATGGGCAGGACTCTCGGGTTCATAAGTTTCTTTTTCAGGGATTACGACATAATCTCCTACTCACAGACTGCGGAGGTGACAAACACCATCAGCATGGGGATAGGCGGATACGTTATCATGTCGTATCACAGATATCTGACAGGCAAGATGGACGAGATGTATAAGCACGATTTTCTCACGGGATTATACAACCGTTCAGGCTTCAGCATAGCTTTCGAATCGATCCGCAGATCAGAGGAAGCGCAGGGCAAACCGCTGACAGCGATCATGTGCGATCTGGACGGTCTCAAATACATAAACGACAATTTCGGGCACGCCGAAGGGGATAACGCCATCTACAGGGTAGCAAAAGCCCTGAAGGAAGCCTGTCCGGATGATTCCCTCTGCCTGAGGATCGGCGGAGATGAACTGCTTGCAGTGATCCCCGGTGAATGCGATTCGAAGGGGATCATCTCAAAGCTGGAAGGTTTACTGTCGAAATACAACAAAGAGTCGGGAAAAGACTACACTGTGTCCGCCAGCTGCGGTTCATACATCACCACCCTGGATGACTCGCTGGACATCAGGACACTTTTCAGACTGGCCGACGAGCGCATGTACGAGGTCAAGAAAGAGCGCCACAGAAAGGGCGGCTCAGTCTGACACAGCGCGGTACCGGTCGACATCCAGCATCTTTTCTCTTTTTGCAACGGCAACGCTTACAGCCACGTCTCCCGTGCAGTTACTCATGCAGCGGAACATCCCGATGACCGAATCGATACCCATCACGAGCCCGATGGCTTCAGTAGGCACCCCTATCTGGGTCAGAAGCATGCTCAGACATATCAGTCCCGATCCGGGAATGCCCGGAGCGCCTATCGACAGGACGATTATGGTAAAGGCCATGGCTGTCATGGACGCTCCCGATACGGGAACTCCATAGACCTTTGCGAGAGCCAGCGCAAAAACCGCCATATACACACAGGTGCCGTCCATATTTACGGTGGCGCCGAGAGGGATCGAAAGACTGTAGATCTTCTGAGCCACTCCCAGTTTTCTGCAGGCCTCCATGTTGACGGGGATCGAAGCGTTGCTGGAAGCCATTGAAAAAACCTGCAGCATGGTCGAAGGATATTTTTTCAGAAACGGAATGGGATTGAGGCCGGAGAACAGGCACATCAGGATACAGTAGATCACCATCATACAGACAAGTCCGAACAAAAACGTACCGAACATGCCAAACACCGAGAGTACCGTCCCCGGGCCGGTTTCCAGCATCATGGAACAGATGGAACAGAATACGGCCACAGGCATAAAGCGTATGACAAGAGATGTTATCTTCAGGAACAGTTCATTGAGAGCCTCAATCTGTTCCCTGACGATATCGGAATAAGAACCGATCATCCCCACGGCTATCCCGCTTATGATGGCCAGAAAGATCAGCTGCAGCATATTGGATTCCAGGAAGGGCTGAAGGAAATCCGCGGGAACGATATTGACTATCATATCCTTTATGGATACGTTCACGGTCTGTGAAGTGATCTTATCCACGGCGTCGGAAGACACGCTTTCGGATATCGCCCTGCCCGGTTTGAACAGATAAAATGACCCGATGCCCACACCGACAGCGATCATTGTGGTCAGTAGATACATGGAAAACACCCTTCCTCCTACCCTTCCAAGCTCCTTCAGATCGGAAAACTGGACTATGCATGAGATAATGGAAAAGAACACCACCGGTGCCACCACCATCTTAAGGCCGTTCATAAACATGGTCTTCACAGGGACAAGGAGATACGTATCAAGATCCGAATTGAAGGTTTTAAACCCGAGTTCCGACAGAATAAGTCCTGCAACCACCGCGGTCGCCATTGCTCCCAGGGTCTGGTACAGAAAAGCCTTTTCCGATCTGTAAATCAGGAAGCTTATCCTGTTGACCCCGTGGACATGACGGTAACGGAATCTTTCCGCCTTTGATCTGATGAGTATGTTCCTTAACAGCTCCTGCACGGATTCATCCATGTCTTCATCCAGGAGTTCTTCATCGATCTCTTTTTCGGCAAGGTTGTATCTTTCTCCCGAAGCGGATATCTCCACGGTGACGTATCCGAACATACTCCTGATGCACGCCGTGACAGAGTTTTCGGTTGCGTGCTGAACGATGCTGCCGGAAACTTCTTCCGTGAGGAGACATGTTTTGACCACCTTAGGACCTTTTATCCCTATCTCTGCCAACTGATCACGGACAAAATGCATCACCTCCACAACACCATTTTCATCAGCACTGAAGGTTTTTCTGATATACATTCTTCATTCACCTCTCTTCGGAATCTGTCCGATGCGTTCTGCAGACAGCTGATTTTTTTCACGAGATCACTTCGTGATTTTTATAGCACAATAACCCCCCCCTTTCAAGTCTGTTCACAGCCCTGTTTTTTCAGGGAAATAACCCAATAAAGATTACCCCGCCGACCCGCATATTCTCCGGGATAGATCGACCCGATCCCCGTTCCCTCGGCGATAAAAAAAACACGCAAAAAAAGGGGCTTGATTTTTCTTTGTTTTCGTTGCATAATATCCCGCAGGCACCTGAAATATTTGAAAGAAGGAGTGTGATGATAATGGCAGATACCGAAAAGAAAGTAACTGAAGTTAAGGCGGCAAAGACAGCAGTACGCAGCGCCGCAAAGGCTTCCACCGCAAAGAAAGCCGGTGCGGCGAAACCCAAAAAAACAACTGCGAAGAAGACTAAGACTACCAGAAAGCCTACAGCAAAAGCTCTTCTTGCAAAGGCAACCGCTGTCTACAACATCGAGTTCCAGGGACGCAGCGTCACAGACAAGGAATTAGCGGAAAAGGCAGTGAAGGATTTCATGTCCAAGACCGGCAAGACTTCTCTGAAGAAGATCGAACTTTTCGTTCAGCCCGAAAACAGTGTTGCATACTACGCAATAGACGGAGAAGGCGGAGATCAGTTTCAGATCAATATATGATAACCAATTGTTTTTCAGGATGTCGAATGTTTCCCGAAGCGCGATCTTATCGATCCCTTCGGGAAATGTTTTTTCAGTCCTTCTCTTCCCTTTCAGACTGCGTGGAAAACTACGTCCTGCTCTGATCAGTTATCTTCAGCAAAAGCCGGTCTACTCCCATGAGGATAAACCCTCCGATGATGAACATCACAAGTATCCCGATGCACCATAAAACAACGCCGGATATCCCGACCTTCACCGGGTCAAGGAAGAAATAAGGATAGATCAGATGCGTGGTCCTGTCGAAGTTCATTATGGTGTGATCAAACTTATGCAGCGCCGCGTGTGTAAAAACGAAGACCAGGTATCCCAGCGGAAAGAGCGTTGACAGAAAAGGCCAGGACTTTTTCACCATGCCCTTTTTGTAGAACAATACCCAGTCGGCCGTATACATCAGGGGCAGCACGATGTGAGCCAGAACGCTGTCTATCTTGAAATTGGCCTCAGGCTTTCTGTTATCCGCGTGGGCGAGCAGAAGATTGAACACAAGGAAGGTCAGCAGTATCCCAAGCAGCGCGATGAATTTTAGAAGGGGATGAACGGTCATGTATTCATCTTCAGTCCTCCGCGCCGTATGTATCAGTTCGGATATGCCCACGATCAGGCAGAGATAATTACTCAGATTGATAAAGTAAACATAAAAGTCCCATCGGAATGTCATTTCGAATAATCCGATACCGGCTATGACTCCCACTATCCCAAGGGTACAAAATGCCGTCTGGAAGATAAGCTGAGCTGTACGATCTTTGATCATTTCATAATCCCTTTTACACTGATCCGATCACCCCGGATCATCCCGTCTTTCAGTCAGAAGAATACTATCAATAATGGCAGAGAGTGTCAAACGTGATCGACACTCCCCTGCCTGTCATCTTCGACCCACATCGGAAAGGGTTTCATTCTACATTTGGAAAGCTCAGCAAAAGATGTTCCTCCGACATATCGTAGCAAAGGGTGAGATCCCGTGAAGACGCATCAAATATCCTTATCACATCCGACAATCCCGCTTCGGTCACAAACCGGGAGGAGACATCCGAAAAGGCGGAAAGACGTTCGGGTGCGAATACCGTGTCCGGTACCGAAGTGAATACGGCCGAGTAAAGTATCTCCTGCTCAACAAGATCCTGAAATATATGACTTCCATATGACAATTCGGGATTATATCCCGCCGTTCTTTCCTCCATTTCAAAAACGGCCTCAAAACCGCTAATATCGGAAAACGAAGCGGGAATCCCAAGTTCCGGTGATGAAGTGCATATCCTTCCCGGCACCATGAGAAGCAGTTTCTTTCCGCTGTTTCTGAAAGCCCAGTTTATCTTTCCTATGATCTTTGCCACCGTAGGGCTGTCGGAATAAGAAAGACCATAATACCTGACCGCATCCACATAAACCACGTAGTCGATCTTAACTTTACGGGACAGCCCCATTGAAGAGTGCCGGCTTTCGACTATTATCCCTCCCCGGTCCACATCCGAAGGGATCTTTATTTCGGTTTCATCCTTGAATACCTTAAGCGGTCTGCACTGAAGCAGATTTATGGCGTATTCTCCTTCGGAGGATATATTGATAGTGAACTCCACATCGACAGCATGCTCATACTCGGCCGATACCGTGCGGAGCATCTCCCGCATATTATCCATCAATTCCCAGTTGGATACTATTCCTTTGCAGGACACGAACCTGACCTCACCGGAACGCCCCATCCTTCGCAGGCTGTCCTCCGCCTCATAATCTCTCTCCCCAAGAATGTTTTTCAGATACATGGGCAGAATGTCCATTATGGTATCGCTGTCCACAAGGCTCAGACTTCCCTTTGAAGTATCTATCAGCTCGGCTTTTTTCTGCGAAAATCTTTGTTTTTCCGCAACGGTGGTGTAATTCGTGGCCTCCGGTCTGTCGAGGCTCACGAGCCTCGGATAGGAGCCCTCTATCCTGTCCACGGCAGCCGTACCAAGGCCCATGACCAGTCTCAGCATACCGGCGTTCTGATCTATGGATCTCAGGAACTTATAGGGGCTGTATGAATATGCAACGCCGGCTGCGCAGGGCATAAAGAATTGCCCGTAATACGCTCCCGATATCCTCTGTACCAAAAGAGCCATCTGTTCATCCTTTTTATCGAGCCCTCTCCTTTTCCTGTAATCGAGGGCAGAAAGGCTCATTGTGCTGGCATATACGATCCTGATGGCGTTTTCAAATTCCTGCAGTCTGTCGGAGAGTTCTCCCCTGTTTACGCAGAATACCGATTCATATTTTCCCGCAAAAGCGTTGCCGAAACCGTCCTCCAGAATGCTGCTGGATCTGACTATGAACGGATCATGTCCGTAGTACTCCAGGATATCGGTAAAGTGCGCTTTCATTTCCTCCGAAAAGGAGCCCTCCATTATCTTTTCGGAAAAATCGTCCGCCAGACTGAAATACTCATCGCCGCTCCTCTGCCTGATCCTCAGATCCCAGAAACCGTTGTCCACTATGTAGGTGTAAAACATATCGGAACCGATGAAAAAGGAGTCGTGTTCTTCCAGCACGGCGTCGATCTCAGGAGCATTGTTTCTGATAATGGCTCTGGCAAGGAGCATCCCGCAGGCTTTTCCTCCTATCATCCCCGTTCCCACCATATGACTCCTGGTATTGAAATAATCCTCCGGAGTGAAATGCTTTCTCAAAAGAACATGCAGTCTCTCGTCCCTTGTCATCATTATCCTGCACATCTTTTCCAGATCATCCTCGATATCACGCCCGGACTCATGCAGGATCTTTGCCTCATTGAAGAATCTGTCCCAGGAATCGGTGAACTGTTCATCCGTTGAGCGGCTCTTTTTTCTCAGGATAGAATAAAACCTGCCGGACATAACTCCGTCTTCCACCGGCCGTACCTCATTGTCCCCGGTACAGACATGAGGCAGGAACATGGTCTCCGAATTGCGGTTCCAGACCTTGGCCGGACGCAGGAACAATCTGCTCCCGTCCGAGTATACGTCCAGGAAAAGCTGGGTAGTGTCTTTGATCTTGTTGATGGCTGAAACCGAGTGTTTTCCCCTGATGATCGGGAAAAAGGCAACGGTGTCGAGAATGAACAGAAAGGGACACGTCACCTTAAAGAAATTCCCCATCATAAGATCCGTGGCCCATGCCGTCTGCAGTTCCGAAAGGCAGTCGAACACGTAAAACGCGTCCCTGCCCTCCCTCTCTATAATGTTATGTATCTCGACGGTAAAGGTCTCGAACAGATGCGAAAGGGGTATGTGAAAGACTTTCACTCCCTCTCTGTCATCCACCAGCGGCTCATGCGCTGCAAACCTGAAATATATCAGATTTCTTTTGTCCTTTATGGCCTGTTCCACATATGGTTCCATGAAGAAGCGGAACTCATTCAGATCGGAAACCCTGAAGACTACATTGTCGCCGAGCCTGATATTGTCAAGCGCCTTATCAAGTCCCGGATTTCCCGATGATATCCTGTCAAATGCCGCCATGCCGCACCCCTTTCCTCAAATATGAAATGATAAAACAACAACGGTTCGCTTCAGTTCCCGTGCGTCGGTATACCGCAGGCCCCGTGATGCCGGGCGTCAGCAATAAGACCACGGTATCTATCCGACGGGATATCTGCCGTCAAAGCACGCCTTGCACAGAGGCAGGTGGCAGGTCATCTCGTCAAGATCTTCTATGTGAAGATATTCCAGAGAATCGGCGCCTATCCTCTGCCTGATCTCTTCCTTCGTCGATCCGCTGGCGATCAGCTGCGAATTATCGGGCACATCCGTTCCGTAATAGCAGGGATATAAAAAAGGCGGAGACGATATCCTGACATGCACTTCGAGAGCCCCGAACTTTCTCATTTCCCTGATGATATTTGCAAGGGTGGTTCCCCTTACGATGGAGTCATCGGTAAGCACTATCCTCTTTCCCTTTACAACATCTTCTATCACGCGCAGTTTGATGGCCACAGAGCTTGTGCGCTCATCCTGCGAGGGCTTTATAAATGTCCTTCCAACATAACTGTTCCGGGCAAATGCCAGTTCAAAAGGAATACCGGACTGCATGGCATATCCTGCCGCGGCCGTAAGTCCCGAATCAGGCACTCCCGTGACCACGTCAGCGTCTACCGGATAACGCAAAGCCAGTGACCTTCCTCCCCTTATGCGGGCCGCATACACCCCCTGTCCGTCGATCTTCGAGTCCAGCCTTGCAAAATAAATATATTCAAAGGCACAGTGTGCCTTTACTTCCGAATGAAGGATCTGTCTTGATGTCACTCCTTCCTCGGTGACGACCACCATCTCGCCCGGCGCCACATCCCTAACATGATCCGCCCCGATGGCATTGATGGCGCTGCTCTCGGATGCGCAGACCGTGATCCCCGACATGCTGCCGAGACATAACGGCTTTAGGCCCCACGGATCCCTTATGCATATAAGTTTTCGTGGGCTCAGGATCAGAAGCGCAAAGCCTCCTTTCAGGATCCGGGCGACGTTCTCGCACGCCTCCTCGATCGATGAAGTTTTCATTCTCTCCTCTGCTATCCTGTAGGCTATGACCTCGGAATCCGACGTGCCGGCAAACACCGCTCCTTCGGCTATCAGTTCCTTCCTGATGCTCTCGGTGTTGGTGATATTTCCGTTATGGGCAAGGGCGATTGTTCCTTTTGAATAGTTAATAAAAACCGGCTGGGCATTTTCCCGCGTGCTCTCTCCGGTCGTGGAGTACCTGACATGGCCTATGCCTATGTTCCCTACGAGTTTTTCCAGTTTCTGCCGGTCAAACACTTCATTCACAAGGCCCATGTCGATATAAGCGCTTATATTCCCGATCGGTCCGCATGTATCACACACCACCATCCCTGCGCTCTCCTGCCCCCTGTGCTGAAGCGCGGTGAGGCCGTAATAGATCAGACGCGCAGCATCTATGTTTCCCCGGCCGTAAATCCCGAACACGCCGCACTCTTCATGGATCTTTTCATCTGTCAGGATCTCATTCATTTTCCTTCACACCTCGAAAAAAATAATAAAGGCGCCCCGGGAAATCCCGAAGCGCCTTTGCTTCACCTGTTGAGTCTACTCCTCTACGAATATGATGTCAATATCAGATCCGGTAACACCTTACGAAGCCACCAGGATCAGGCTGTTTCTTGGGCACAGAGTTACGTGATCCTGAGGGATGTCCTCTTTTTCGGTGCCGGGTTCCGACGAAAATCCCGCGGAATCAAAGGCGAGGCGCCACCTGAACCCCTCCGGGATCACCGGAAGATCGAAACCGTGCTCCTCCCAGTGGGCGTTTACGGCGACATAGATAAATAAGTCCTTTTCGGTTTTATACTTCTCATGATCCTCCGCAAACATATATGCGAAGGTCAGATTCGGCTCCGATTCGTTCAGTTCCCAGGGCTTAACGCCGTGAAGCGAGATCTCGGGATAACCCGTGCCGTTATTTCCGAAATCATAATCAGGAGAGCTGAGCACGGGATGTCTCTTTCTGAATGCGATCAGACGCTTCACGTAGGTGAAGAGGTCTTTATTATCGTTTAATCTCTTCCAGTCAAGCCAGGATATCTCATTGTCCTGACAGTAGGCGTTGTTATTTCCGTTCTGGGTATTTGCAAATTCATCGCCCTGCAGGATCATGGGCACGCCTCGGCTGGTCATGAGGATATTCAGCATGTTCCTCATCTGCCTGAATCTCAGGGAAAGAACGCCGGGATCATCCGTGTCCCCCTCGACGCCGCAGTTCCAGCTGTCATTATCATTTGAGCCGTCGCGGTTTCCTTCGCCGTTCGCTTCATTATGCTTATCGTTAAATGAGACCAGATCGTAAAGGGTGAAGCCGTCGTGACAGGTCACGAAATTCACGGAAGAGGCGGCGTTCCTTTCGTCATACAGGTCCTCCGAGCCTTTTATCCGCAGATAGAGTTCCGGAGCGTATTCAGCGCTGCCCTTTATGAACCTCCGAAGACAGTCCCTGTACTTCCCGTTCCATTCCGACCACCCGATGTATTCGGAGAAGCTTCCTACCTGATAGAGTCCGCCGGCATCCCAGGCCTCGGCTATCATTATGCTCTTCCCCAGCACCGCGTCATGGGCGATGCTGTCCAGAAGCGGAGGGTTCATCATCGGGGTGCCGTCAGAGTCCCTTGTGAGTATGGACGCAAGATCGAACCTGAAGCCGTCCACATGATAGGATGAGACCCAGTACCTGAGGCAGTCCATGACCATGTTCCTGACCACGGCGTTGTTGCAGTTCATGGTGTTGCCGCAGCCGCTGAAATTATAATAATAACCTTCCGGAGTCATGAGATAATAAGTCCTGTTGTCTATCCCACGGTAAGAAATGTATGGCCCGTTTTCATTTCCCTCTGCGGTATGATTGAATACCACGTCCAGTATGACCGCGATATCATTTCTGTGGAGGACCTTTATCAGGTTCTTGAACTCATCCGCTTCCAGTCCGTACGGGGATGAAACCGCATAGCCGGCCTTGGGCGCGAAGAAACAGACCGTGGAATAACCCCAGTAGTTCAGCAGCTGCCTGCCGTCACACACGGTCGAATTTTCAAATTCATCGAATTCAAAGACCGGCATGAACTCCACGCAGTTGACACCAAGTTCCTTAAGGTAAGGGATCTTCTCCACCACGCCGGCAAAGGTACCCTTATATTTCACGCCGCTGCTTTTGTGTTTTGTAAATGAGCGGACGTGCATCTCATAAATGATCAGGTCTTCCGCTTTCTTTTCGAGGGGTTTGTCTCCCTCCCACAGATAGTCTTCCCTTATGATCTGACCCCGCAGCGGAAACACGTCACTGGAACGGGACTTCTTTCCCCAGACGGATCTTCCGGAAACCGATTTGGCGTAGGGATCCAGAAGGATCCTGTTCCTGTCGAACCAAAGCCCCTTCCCCGGATCATATTCGCCGTCAAACCGGTAGCCGTACTCCGTAGTCTCAAAGTTTATCCCATAGACAAGCATTGAATATACGTTTCCGATCCTGAACTCCTCGGGAAACGGGATCTCCACCCAGGGCTTCGACTGTCCGTGCTTAAAGAGCACCAGAGTACAGCCGGTGGCCTCCTTAGAGTAAATGCTGAAATTCACTCCTCCGTCAGGAAAAAGAGTGGCTCCGAAGGGGAGTATCTTTCCTATCCGGTATTCCAGATCCTTTATCCTGTTTGTAGGGAATGTATCTATCAGTTTCATAGGATAATTTATAGCACATCCGAGAAATTGTGACAATGATGCGGGATATCAGCCCCGGGGAAGATGATCGTGAAAGGGAGTGTCTGATGCTCTCAGCCGGGAAGCACGAAGCTGCAGGTATTTGTGAACCCTTCTTCATCAGACCCGGGATGATAGACAAGCTCCGAGGCAACGCTTTTCAGCACCCTGTATGAAAGGTGGTTTTTCGTATCTGCCGGGTCAAAGGGCGCGCCGTTATACAGGACTGTCACATCGGTTTTATTATCGGTCTCCGAATACTCGGCGGTAAACCGGATAACAGGTTCTTTCAGTTCGGACATGAGTATCTGCTGCACCAGTTCCTCAAAGACAAGCCGGATGTGGTTTCTGATCCGGGGAAACATATTATTTTCCAGGCAGTACCTGTCGATCTCCGACCCCATACCCGGAAGATCCGAATGAGCATCATCTATCAGAAGTTCAAGCACCTTAAGCTTTCTTATGAATCTGCGGGTCAGATCCTTCTGCGGGGAATCAAATATCACGTCGGGAGTCCCCTCCTCATAGATCCCGCCCTGATCCATGTAAAACACCCGGTTGCAGATCGCCCGGGCAAAATTCATTTCATGGGTCACTATCATCATGGTCTTCCCGGTCTGTGACAGATCGCGGATCACGGCCTGGACCTCGCTCACCATGGTGGGATCCAGGGCGCTGGTGGGCTCGTCCAGCAGGATCACGTCGGGGTCCATGGCAAGGGTTCTGGCTATGGCTACCCTCTGCTTCTGTCCTCCGGAAAGCTGGTCCGGATACTGGTATTCACGTCCGGAAAGACCCACGCGCTTCAGCAGGTTCACCCCGGTCTCATAGGCTTCCTTTTTGGGTTTTTTCAGTATATCCATCGGCGCCAGCATCAGATTCTCGATGACAGTGAGGTGCCCGAAAAGGTTAAATGACTGAAAAACCATTCCCATCCTGCGGCGGACTTTTTTTAGATCATAACCGGCCGCGGTAATGTCATCACCGTCCAGGAGCACCTGTCCTCCGGTGGGACGTTCCAGCAGATTTATGCATCGGAGGAGGGTCGACTTTCCCGTGCCGGAAGGCCCTATCACGGAGATCACGTCACCGTCTTTTATCACCGCGTTCACATCCTCAAGAGGCGTCAGGTTTTCGTATTTCTTTTCCAGATGTCTGAGCTCGATGGTCATCTTTCCACCTCCCGGCGGATCTCCTCGGGATCCCGCTTCCTGGGGTCGATCCTGAGTTCGATCCTGTTTACGAGAAATGTCATAAATCCGGCCAGAGCGAAGTAGATCACAGCCACGGAAATGAGAGGGAAAAACGCCTCGTATGTTCGCGTTCGCACGATGTCCCCCATTTTTGTGAGATCCTGGACCGCAATATATCCCACCACAGCCGTCGCCTTGATGACAGATGTGACCTCCGTCTTATAAGACGGCATGAAGAGCGGAAGAGCCTGGGGAAACACGATCCTGAAGAAGGCTTTAAGATCGGAATAACCCAGCGTATACGCCGCCTCCAGCTGCCCGCGGTCAATGGCGTTTACGCCGGTTCTGATCATCCCGAAAACCGCCGCGCCGAACACAAGCGAAAAGCAGACTACGGACACCGTGGTTCCCGAGACCGACAAGCCTCCGAAAATGATGTAGTACAGCATCATGAGTAGCACCACGACAGGGAGGCCCTCCACAAGCCGTATGCAGATGCGGGTTACGGCGTTTGCAAAAGGGTTCCCGTTACGGCAGAGCATGAAAAGCGAAAAGCCCAGAACGGTGCCGAAGATGATGGAGAAGATCGTGATCACGACAGTGGTTATCAACCCCTGAAGGAAAAGCCGCCACCGGCCTTCACGGATAAAGGTTTTCTCAAAGCTGTCACGGACCGAAGAAGCAAAACCCTTCACTTCCCCATTTGCGCCGACTGCATCGCAGTCACTCACCAGTACGGCGATATCATTGTAATACACTATGTCGGAAAACGGGATAGACTCGGCGTGTTCCGGGGTGAAATACAGATTTGACATGATGCAGTCCACATCGCCGCTCTGCGCCGCCGCGATTATCCCGTTGAAATCGTAGGTCTTGAATTCCACCTCCGCCCCCAGCCAGGCTGCGAAGCGGTATGCCATCTCGATATCAAGCCCGCTCAGTTCCGTGCCGGAATAAAAGGAATAGGGTTCGATGGTCCCTACCGTGCCTACGACAAGCTTTATCGAAGGATCCTCCGCCTGAGGGATCTCCGGCATGGTCCAGTCCAGTTTCGTGACCCAGCGGTCGAACATGTCGTTCATGGTGCCGTCATCCTGTATCTCATCGATAAAATCGTTCAGTTTATCCCTGAGCCCGATGATTTCAGTCTTTGGAGATATCCCTACCGCTACAGGATTATTGCAGTAGTTCTCATCCAGAATGCGTACTCCCGTCGTGCCGTTAGCCAGAGCAAGTTCCATGGGCACTCTGGCGTAAACCACGGCGTCGAGCCTGTTGTCTGCCACATCCCGGATCGCAAGGAGGTTGTCTTTGTATTGCACGAGTTTTGCATCGGGGAACTGTGAACGTAAAAGCTTTTCCTCCGGGCAGTCAAGTCCCACTCCTATCACACAGTCCGGCCTGTCCAGTTGGTCTATCGAGGTGATCTCATCTTTTTCATCTGAACCGCAGCCTGAAAGCGTAAGAATGATGAACAGGAAGAGGGTCAGCAGACCCGGATGCAGTTTTCCGTGCTGTCTACACATAACCAGATTAATCTAACACATTGTGCCGGAGCAGGCAACTGCCGAACTCCGTATGACCTCGCAAAGCTTCTCCGCGAGAACCCTGTGGCCATCCGGTGTGAGGTGGAGAGAATCGGTGTCTGAGGGACGGACATATTCCGCAGCATCAAAGAATATGCATCCTTTTCTGTCTGCTGTTTCCCTGTACCATTTTGAGAAATGCTTCGACTCCCCAACGGCTCTTTCATTAAATGCGCCGTAAAAGGGCGACGTCCTTATGTTTTTCCCGATCTCCGGAGGAGACACAAGTATGATATCGGGCACAAAGCCCTGTTTTTCCGCCGTAAATCCACGGATCACGTCCACCAGCCGCTCTGCCCCCTCCGCTATCTCCCTTGCGGACAGATGAAAGGTTTCCTTCAGATCGTTACTCCCCAGCATCAGGATCACGATATCCACCGGTTTATGCGAATTAAGACAGGGCTTCAGATAATCCAGTCCGTTCTTCCACCCTTCCAAGGGATCGTCATGGATGGTCGTCCTGCCGTTACACCCCTCCTCAACCACATAATACCCGTCTCCGAGGAGCAGCTGCAGCCTCCCCGGATACCGGACATCCTTGGGATACCTCATTCCGGTCTCCGGCACATAACCGAAAGTATTCGAATCACCATAGCATAAGACAGTTTTCATCGGCCGATCTCCTGCTCTGCGGGGGTCTCATCTTTATAATACGTTCTGTACACCGTCACGAAAAATGCCACAGATACTACGGCGTACAGCGCTTCAACCACATAAATGTTCAGAACATCTTTCTGGTAAAGAGCTGCCGGTACATCAATGAGAGTATGAACTGCAACCGCGATGAAATAGAGGCTGATCTTAGACCTTTTGACCGCATTAAATACCAGGACGGACAATCCTACGTGCAGGAGCATTGAAACAGCTCTTTCAAAAATATTCAGGGCGCCGATCAAGGGTGTGATCTTCATAAGTTCTGCCGGCAATGCTTCAAGTCCCGACACATCCGCGCCCGCTGCGGCCGCCTGATCGATCAGGGTCTGAAAGGTTCCGGTGTTGATCATCACTGCAAAAACCATGAACTGAACCCCGGATACTCCCATGAGGAACATTGCCTCGAATCCTCCGTGTCCGATACCGTGTGAGATCCCGGTCTCTTTGTTCGTATGGTTACGAAGCACCGTCTTAAATGCGACAAGTCTCCCTGTTTCTTCAAAGACGCCTGCAAGCAATGCACCAAGCACGGTATACAGAGCCACGCTGTCAATGACCGTCTTTCCGATGGACGTCGAAGGATTGAACAGCAAAAGCTTGGGAACAGACTCCAAGATCAGGGCAAATAAAAACCATGTGGCCGCCCCCACCAATACAGTTGAAAGCCTGTCCCTACGGGTCTTAAGCCACCAAATGCACGTGCCAACGGGAAGTATGATCCCTCCGGCTATCATTATCCCCGCCCCGACAAACGAAGCTGTTCCTATCATCCTGACCCCTCCCCTTTCTTCGGAATATATTGAAAAAGCGTACCGCAGAAAAAGAATTGCGTCAATACAGGATGTTGAGTGGTCATCATGCCGTTTGCAATTTCTCTTAAGGACATACCCTGTTTTAAGAAATATCAATCTACCGACTTAATTATCGAAATCTTTCCTCAGCATTTCAAATTTAACGTCTATCAATTGCAGGAAGATTGAATGAAAAAATGAATCCTGTGCAGCTTCAGGGCAGAACTCCACAGGATTCAAATATTGTTGCAAGCCTTATTCAGATTTCGTTCTTACATGTGCAATCATTTTGCGACAGCTTTTCTGCCCTCCTTGATTCCGTTAGAAAGATAGTGCTTCATCAAGGCATCTCCGTTTGGCCCTATGGCGATCTGAAGGTCAGGGTTGTACATATAATAGTAATATGCGTTGAAAACAGCCGAATTCCCCTTATAATACTTCAGCGCCTCTATAGCTGACATCACAGACACATTTCCTGCCGCTCCTGTCAAACTCTTTGTTCCTGACGAAGGAGCAGAAGCATACGAATATCCGGTTGCCGGAGCCGATGAGGGTACCGAACCGGATGAGCTAAGTGACGGAGCATGACATTTTGAACAGGGAGAAAAGCCTCTGGACACAGCACTTTGAAGCGTCGTTGGGATCTTACTCCTGGACAAACAGGTACAACCATCTATATGATAACAATCTCCCGTTTTCGTAAGATATACGGTTGCTGAACCAGATTCAGCATGGCTGTGAAATGCGCCAAAGGAACTTGAGAATACAATTACAGCCGACAGAAACGCTACCACTGATCTTTTTACTATGTTTTTCATACCTACCCTCCAATAAAACTCATGTTTACAGTTACACAACGCTACATATGATGTAGGTTGAATGATACTATGTCATTATTGTTTGTCAAGTTTTGGAACTGCACTTCCTCCCTCACCCGGAAGCGACAAAAATGATGTAATAAACTATCCAGCCTATGGCGATGATAGCGATCCTTATGGGAAGCTTCATATCCTTCTTCCGCACCATCAAGATCGTTAGCGGGATGGGGAAAATAAAGATCCATCCGAGTATCCACCACACAAGATTATTGCTTTTCTTTGCACTTCCATCAGAAGGATACCACGTATAGCCGCAATCCCGGCAAACGCCTATTGTTGTGTTGAGGTTACGGTATGAATTCTTGCCACGTACCATACCCTGATTCTCTCTCTGGAAGACAATATTTGAGCTGCCGCACCTCGCACACCTCTGCTTGTTGATCTCATCAATCTCCTTTTTCATCTCAACAGGCATCACAGAATCACAGTACGGGCATTTTGTTTCGCTTCCGACTTCGGCCCCGCAGAACGGACATTTCATAAATTTACACCCCCTTTGTAAGTAGTTGAAATATTTCAGCAGATCATCATTGAATCGTTTTTCCCTGCTTTATCATTTAAAACATTTCCCGCATGTCGTGTATCCCTGTGCCTCAAGTTCAGCTATGCTGAGATCGGAAGTCGCGTAATTCTGAGGAGCTATAGTAGGAACAGAGTCACAATCGGGATGATGGATCTTGTGTGAACTTGTGTTAAGCACATACATGGAAGATGTTTTCTGCTGATCCGGATTGTTATACAGGTTGAAGTTTGAGTCATCACCGGGTACGGATGACTTATCTGTTCCGCTGTTATCCAATGCGCGATCACCCGTCCCGGGATCAGGAACGGGTTCGGGATCAAGGGCAAGGACCCCTGTTTCTTCCGATGAATGCTGTGCATCTATTTCCTCAACAACCTTGCTTTCTGCCTCTGCTTTTGAAGCCTTTTCCGCGGATTTTTCCTTTGCTATCTCTGTTTTCGCCTCTTCAGTGAGTTCACTGTCTCCGTTCTCATAGTTTATCATTATTCCGGGTTGAACATTGTAGCAGTACGTACATATCGAAATCCCGCGCCCATTGTCTTCTATCGACTCAGCCTCTATCACCACTCCCGAAGCCACCAGATTCTTGCCTTCGAAAACCGGGGTCACTCTGTACAGGACATGATTATCCGTCGATCTGAGGTAATCCGCCACTTTATTCTCGTATGGAAGCATACCCTCAATGTTCATGTACCGGGTTCCCGTGATCAGATTCTTTATATTGTCATTCTGTCCGCTGAGCTCATACGCGATCAGGTGACAGCGGTTGTACAGATACAGATCGGCGATGTTCTCGTACTTCACCGTATGCCAGCCCGTAGGCTGAATGCTGCCTATAGGACCTCTTCCCTCGGTAGGCATGGTCTCCTTTGATAAGAGAGCGGAAGCAGCCGTACACCTTCCGTACTCATCAAGTTCGCCATAACTCTCAAAAGTATCATATATGCTCAGATCCGCTTTGCTGAAATAAGGCGAGCCGTTATTTATGATGTAGGAAGGCTTATCCGAATAGTCCGGGATCTCACTCAATTCCACCCACTGAGTTGTTTCCTGCTCTGTTTCTTCAACAGCCCCGGAGGATTGTGTTTCTCCCCCTTCCAAACGTTCAGTCTCCGCCTGCGCCACGGAAGACTCCTGATCTGCCACATTGGTAGCAGCCGATACTTCTCCATTGCTTTCAAGGAAGCCGAAATGTGATATCCCGACGCCGATAAATGAGATAAGGCAAAACACACACGAGACTATCATACATGCTACGGATTTCCCGGGAGCAGTTCCTTTTATCCTGGCAGCAAAATACTTGATAAGAAAAACCAGGAAAGCGATGATCGAAATAAAACATAATATCGCAAAGATGAGTTTTATCAT
>JAEELB010000042.1 GCA_016288705.1 Lachnospiraceae bacterium
CAGATGAGACCATATCAAAAGCCCTTGAGATCATGAGAAAGAATGATTTCCACAGGCTCCCGGTGACGGACGCCTCGGGAAAGCTCCTCGGACTCATCACAGGCGGTCTGGTGGAGGAGAAGAGCGGGACGAAGGACACAAGTCTCTCCATCTTCGAGCTGAACTACCTCCTGTCCAGAAGGAAGGTTTCGGACATCATGATCAAAAACGTGGCCGTGGCGAAGGAGAGCATGTTCCTTGAGGAAGCTGCCAGCAGCATGCTGAATCAGGATATATCGTGTCTCCCGGTGGTTGACGACGAGGACAGGGTCATAGGGATCATCACTGAAAAGGATATCTTCCAGGCACTCATCGATCTCACCGGGTACGGAATGAGGGGTACAAGGTTCGTGCTGTCGGCGGACGACACCCCGGGCTACATGGTGGGCATTTGCAAACTCTTTGCGGAGCATGATGCAAATATAGACGAGATAGCGGTGTTCCGCACCGAAGAGAGAGGGACCGAGGCCTCCGTCAAAGCTTCCGGAGAAGTGCCCGTGGAGACCATGAGGGATGTGCTGAAGGAAAACGGGTACAGGATCTCCGTCATCGTTCAGATAGATGCGGAGGGGAAGCGCATTAATTACGACGTATGACCGTCAACTACATGAGGGAGATGGAAAAGGAGATCGAGGATGACCGCCAAAAGGGCGTCAGGAGGCGGCTCCTCATGCACGCCTGCTGCGCTCCCTGCACTTCCGGGTGTCTGAGCGTCGTGGCCCCTCATTTCGATGTATCTCTTTTTTTTTATAATCCCAATATGGATACAGGTTCCGAATATGACAAAAGGTATGAAGAACTTGTCAGATTCGTAAAGCTGCTTAAGGAAAGCGGCGAAGAGGGGATGGAGGACGTCTCCGTCTTTCAGTCCGGATATGACCACGGGAACTGGCTCTCAAAGGTTTCCGGGCTTGAAAATGAGCCGGAGGGCGGAAAGAGATGCGCCGCGTGCTTCAGAGAGCGGCTGGACAGAACCTTCAGGGAGGCCGTTGAACGCAGCTTCGACTGCGTGACCACCACACTCACCCTGAGCCCCCGTAAGAACGCGCAGCTCATTAACGCCATCGGGGAGGAACTTTCGGAGACATACGGGATTCACTGGCTGCCCTCCGATTTTAAGAAAAAGGACGGATTCCTCAGGTCGGTAAGGCTTTCCGAAAAATACGGACTCTACAGGCAGGATTACTGCGGATGCGAGTTCTCGAGGGAAGGCAGGCTGTCCGGACCGGGGGAACAGGCGGGATAAAAGGATAAGAACACACGCAGTTTTAAACAGGAGGCGAAATGAAGAGCTTGATAGAACTTTTGAGTGAAGAGATAAGGAAATCCTTTGAGGCCGCAGGGTTTGAAGCCCCTGATGCAAAGGTCACGGTCTCTGCGAGACCTGATCTCTGCGAATATCAGTGCAACGCCGCGATGCCCCTTGCCGGCAGGTATAAGAAGACCCCCCTTGACATAGCGGAAGCCGTGGTTTCCGGGCTTGGGGACAGCCCGGTATTTTCCCGGGCAGAGGCGGTGAGGCCGGGGTTTATTAACCTGGATCTTAAGGGGTCTTACCTGCAGGAGTATATAAATGAAATGGCTGAGTCTGACTCCTTCGGACTGGAAAAACAGGAGGAAAAGACGGTCATAGTCGACTACGGCGGCCCCAATGTGGCCAAGCCTCTCCACGTGGGACATCTGAGGAGCGCCGTGATCGGCGAATCCGTAAAGCGTATCTGCGCCTATGTGGGCTGCCGCGCCATAGGCGATATCCATATGGGAGACTGGGGCCTTCAGATGGGTCTTATTATCCATGAACTGTCCCTGAGAAAGCCTGAGCTCCCGTATTTCGATCCCGAAAAGACCGGCGGATACCCTGAGGAAGCCCCGTTTACCATAGGCGAGCTGGAAGAGATATACCCCTCTGCCAGCGCAAAGTCAAAGGCTGACGAGGCCTACAGGAGCGAGGCCATGAAAGCCACCCTGGAACTTCAGGAGGGGAGAGCGGGCTACAGGGCGCTCTGGCAGCATATCATGAACGTGTCCGTGGCGGACATGAAAAAGAATTATGACGCCCTTGACGTTCATTTTGAATTGTGGAACGGCGAATCCACGGTGCAGGATCTGATCCCCGGGATGGTGCAGTACCTGAAGGACGGCGGCTGGGCGCATATGAGCGAGGGCGCTCTCGTGGTGGATGTGGCCGAGGAGACCGACAAAAAGCAGCTTCCCCCCTGCATAATACTCAAGTCTGACGGAGCTTCTCTTTACAACACCACGGATCTCGCCACCCTTATGGACAGGGAGAGTAAATATTCCCCCGACAGGATCATTTATCTCACGGACAAGCGCCAGAACATGTATTTTGAGCAGGTCTTCAGATGCGCCAGGAAGACCCGCATCACTCCCGACAGGACCGAGCTCGTGCATATAGGCTTCGGCACGGTGAACGGAAATGACGGGGGACCCTACAAGACCAGGGAGGGGGGGGGCCCCAGACTGGAGAACCTGATCAGCGAGATAAATGAAGAGATGCTCAGAAAGATCAGGGAGAGCAATGAAAGGAAGGAGTTGTCCGTGACCCCGGAGGAGGAAGCAAAGACCTCCGAGATAGTGGCCCTTGCCGCAATAAAATACGGAGACCTCTCCAATCAGGCCTCCAAGGATTACATCTTCGATACCGACAAATTTACTTCATTTGAAGGGGATACCGGCCCGTATATCCTCTATACGGCCGTGAGGATCAAGTCCATCATCAGAAAGTATCAGGAAGATGGAGGCGTGACCTCCGGGCTCAGGTGCGCCGGGGAACCCACACCCTCCGAAAAGAAGCTTATGATGTGCGTGACGGGCTTCAGCGCTGCGGTGATGTCGGCTTTCAATGAATGCGCCCCTCACAGGATCTGCGCTTACGCCTATGAACTGTCAAACGCCATGAACGCTTTCTATCACGAGAACAGGATACTGGGTATCGACGACAGGGAGCGTCAGAAGAGTCTGATCGCGCTTATTGACGTCACGGGGCGTATCCTGGAGACTTGCGCGGGGCTTCTGGGATTTTCTGTCCCCGAGAGGATGTAGGCCTCCCGGAAGTCCCCGGAGTATCGCTCCCGGCGTTCCGTGACGGCCGCGCTGCTGTTCAGGTCCGTGTGTTCCAGAGGGCCGTTGCCGGCGTTCCCGTGACGGCCGCGCCTTCGGGCAGGTCCCTCTCGGGAACCGGTTCACCGCAGTTTTTCTTTTATCGCTGCCATAAGATCCCGATATTCCGTGAAATGCGGGATGTCGGGGTTATCTTTTATTATCCCTTCGGGACTCCTGAAGAGGAAACCGGCCCTGCTCTCGCGGATCATGGCAAGGTCGTTGAAACTGTCACCGAAGGCTATCACCTCGTACCCTATCGATTCAAGGGCTTTCACGGTCGTAAGCTTGGAATTTTGTACCCTCATCCTGTAGCCCGTGACGAATCCGTCCTCCGACACCTCCAGAGTGTTGCAGAAGAGGGTGGGATTATTGAGTTTTTTGATGAGGGGGCCGGCGAACTGCGTGAAGGTGTCGCTTATGACTATCACGGGAACCATGTCCCTAAGTTCGTCCAGAAATTCTCTCGCGCCGGGAAGGGGATCTATGGTGCTGATCACGTCCTGTATGTCTTTCAGCTTCAGGCCCCGCTCTTTGAGGATGTTCAGCCGGTATTCCATGAGCTTGCCGTAATCGGGCTCATCTCTTGTGGTGCGCTTGAGCTCGGGGATCCCCGTAGCCTCCGAAAACGCTATCCAGATCTCCGGCACTACTACGCCTTCCATGTCGAGACAAATTATATCCATAGATCTTGTCCGCCTTTCTTGATTCGCTGATAAACTCTCTGTCTGACGCAGTCCGCCCGGTCTTGTCGGCTGTCCGCTCACCGGCCAAGATGCCGCCGGAACGGCAAGTCCTGACCGGGATCTGAGCACTATCCATGATGCTCAGTGACGTCCGGTCCTGACCGGGATCCGTTCACCGGCCATGATGCCCCGGAACGCCAGGGCCGAATGGGCCGCGTTTCGGTGACATATTATAGCATGGCTGGCGGATCATAACAAATCATTCGAGACATTTTAAGCCGGCCGTTTCCCGGGCCTCTCAGGTTTTCAGTTCCGAGGCCTGCCATCATCCGGGCCGTTAAGCATCAGATACCCGCTTTCATTATGTTGTCTGTTCCTATTTTGCATCTTGTCCACCTCCTTTCTTAAGCGGGATCCATTCCTCCCATTTATATACGACACGAAAATAGGTGAAATGTTCCATGTGTTCCAATAAATATTAAATATTTTTTTGATTATAGTTTGTGGCTAATTTTTCAGACATCCAATAGGAATAACATATACGCCGTCTTCACGCTTATAACCATATTCAGTCGCGGTTATGACAAGCTTAAGATCCGGCAATCTTAGCGGGACCTGTTTTTCCTTTTTGTTGTACTCTCCAATGAGTCTTTCTA
>JAEELB010000043.1 GCA_016288705.1 Lachnospiraceae bacterium
CAGTGTAATGAGCGGGGAGGCACAGTGCTGAACTGCGCCATTTCCCTGAACGGGATCATGCCTGTTCAGGTGGAGGTCAGGAAGCTTTCCGAAAAGCAGGTGGAGTTTGAGAGCGCAGACGTGGGTGTCAGGGGAGTGGTCAGGAATGTGTCTGAGATCCTGGACTGCCATAATCCATTTGACCCCTTTGCTCTCCACAAGGCGGCGCTCATCGCATCCGGGATAGTGCCCATTGAGGGGGGCATGAAGCTCGAGGATATACTGGACAGGCTGGGCGGCGGCATCTACCTGTCCACACAGGTGGTGGGGATCCCGAAGGGCTCCGGCCTCGGGACCAGCAGCATACTGTCCGCAGCCTGTATAAAGGCTCTGTCGGATTTTCTGGGTCTTTCCGCTTCGGACTCGGAGGTGTACGACAATGTCCTCAACATGGAACAGATCATGTCCACCGGAGGCGGCTGGCAGGATCAGGTGGGAGGACTGACTCCGGGGATCAAGTTCATCAGATCCGCTCCGGGATGGAAACAGAGGCTTTCCGTGGAAAAGGTGATCCTTCAAGCAAACGCCGCGGAGGAACTCAATAAAAGATTTGTCCTGATATATACGGGACAGAGGAGGCTTGCCAGAAATCTCTTAAGAGATGTGGTCGGGGGCTATATAGGGAGTCGGAAGGACTCCATCGATGCGCTTCACGGCATGGAGAGACTGTCGGTCCTCATGAAATATGAACTCGAACGCGGTAATATAGATATGTTCGCCGAACTTCTGAACGAACACTGGGAGCTCTCCAAGAAGCTGGACGAGGGCTCCAGCAACACCTGCATAGATCAGATATTCATGTCCGTAGACGACCTCATAGACGGCAGGTTCATTGCCGGCGCAGGCGGCGGCGGTTTCCTTCAGGCCGTGCTCAGGAAGGGTGTGTCCCCTGCAGAGCTCGACGCGCGTATCCACGAGGTATTTCAGGACAGCGGCGTGGCCGTCTGGGACTCGGAACTCCTGCTGTAGATGATCTTTCGCAGGCGAGGCGTGTGCTTTGAGCCCTGAACGGCACGAGGTACAGGCATATGCCGCGAACACGTCGGTCCGCTTGTCGGCGCTGCGCCGCCTAACCGGCTCCGGCTCAGAAAACTCGCACACTTTGTCTCATGCCCTTCGGGCAGAGTCCAAAGTGTGCTCAGACAGTTCTTCGCCGTCGCCGCTATGCTCGCGCCGCCTGCGCTTCCCTCCTATCGTTCACCGGCACACGCCTGCCCCTCGTGCCGGCAGCTGTACTGCAAAGCAGGTGAGGCGTGTGCTCCGTGCCGGCGGCTGTACCGCAAAGCAGGTGAGGCGTGTGCTCCGTGCCGGCGGCTGTACTGTAAAGCAGGTGAGGCGTGTGCTTTGAGGGGTCTTTGGAGGCGTCGGTTCTTGTGCTGCGTTCCTCAGCAGCATTAGAACCGCAACGCCGACAACGAAGCCGGGAGGCGTCCCTGAGAAGCATATGCCTCACCTGCGGACCAATATGCCCGCGCAGGCGTCGTGCCCCCTTCAAAAACATTTCCCTTGCAAACTGTTTTGTGATATAATGCTACGGATATGGACGCTTATCAGAACCTGCAGTATTTATATCAGATCAAGCCCCTGTTCAATGCCGGGGCCGTGTTCAGCGACACCACAAGACAGTTCGTGAGCCCCGCTGAGCCTAATCCGTTTGGGCGCGTTCAGATAAAACTCAGGACTGCCAGGGATAATATCGACTCTGCCTGGATCGTGTCGAATCTCGGCAGGATCCAAATGTTTTATGAGTCAAGTCAGGGCCTTTTCGATAATTATATCGCCGAGGTTCAGCTGGAAGATACCGAGTTTTCGTATTATTTTGAGATTACGTCGGGAAAGCTCAAGGCGGTGTACGATATAAGGGGTATATCCAAGAGCCCGGAGGATCGCTGCAAGTTCCGCCTGTTTCCCGGGTACAAGACCCCTGCCTGGGCGCACGGAGCGGTCATTTATCAGATCTACGCCGACAGATTCCGGAACGGCGATCCTTCAAATGACGTCCTGACCCACGAATACAGTTATATAAACAGGCATTCCTTCCGGGTGGAGGACTGGAAGGCGGCGCCCGCGGCGTTTGACGTCAGCAATTTCTACGGGGGAGATCTTCAGGGGGTCCTGGATAAACTTGATTATCTGGTGGATCTGGGAGTTGAGGTCATCTATTTCAATCCCCTTTTTGTGAGCCCTTCAAACCATAAGTACGATATCCAGGATTACGATCATGTGGATCCCCATTTCACCGTTATCAGGAATGACGGCGGGGAACTCCTTAAGGAAAATGATCAGGATAACAGAAACGCCGAAAGATTCATCCGGAGAGTGGTGGATATAGGGAATCTCGAGGAGTCGAACAGGTGGTTCGCCGGATTTGTCGAAGAGCTTCATAAACGCGGCATCAGGATCATCCTGGACGGCGTGTTCAATCACTGCGGCTCCTTCAATAAGTGGATGGACAGGGAGAGGATCTACGAGGGGCATGATGGCTACGAGCCCGGAGCGTTCATCTCCTACGACAGTCCCTACCGCGACTTCTTTTCCTTTAACCGCGGCTCTAACTGGCCTTACAACACCGCATACGACGGCTGGTGGGGACATGAGACGCTGCCAAAGCTGAATTATGAGGAGTCTTCCGAACTCATGAACTATATCATGAGGATAGCCCGCAAATGGGTCTCTCCGCCCTATAACTGCGACGGCTGGCGCATTGACGTGGCTGCGGATATAGGACACAGTCCCGAGTTTAACCACACCTTTTTCAGGGAGTTCAGACGGAACGTAAAGGAAGCCAATCCCGAAGCGGTGATAATAGCCGAGCACTACGGGAGCCCAAGAGCCTGGCTTAACGGCAAGGAATGGGATTCCGTGATGAATTATGACGCTTTTATGGATCCGGTCTCCTATTATCTGACGGGGATGGAAAAGCACAGTGACGACTTTCGCGGAGACCTCTACAGAAACTCCGGTCCCTTCTGGGGAGCCATGATCTATAACAGCTCGGATTTCCCCACGGTGGCTCTGGAGTGCGCCATGAACGAGCTGGACAACCACGACCACTCGCGTTTTCTCACCCGGACCAATCATAAAGTGGGGAGAGTGGGAAATCTGGGGGCTCAGGCCGCTTCCGAGGACGTAAATCCCGCAGTCTTAAGGGAGGCGGTTGTGATGCAGATGACCTGGATAGGCTGTCCCGGCATATATTACGGGGATGAAGCGGGGGTCTGCGGATTCACGGATCCCGACAGCCGGAGGACGTACCCCTGGGGAGAAGCCGACCAGAGTCTCGTGAATTTCTACAGGGAAATGATAAAGATACACAAGGAGTGCAGCGAACTTAAGACCGGCAGCTTCAGGCGAATGAAGTCTCCTCCCAACGTGTTGGCTTACGGACGGTTTGATGAGAACGGAGCCTCCCTTATCGCGGTGAACAATACCGATAAGGACGCCATAGTGGATGATCAGGTATGGTATCTGGGGATTCCCAGAAACTGCATCATGAAACGGCTCATGCTGACAAATAAAGATGGATATTCTTCCGAAACCCAGGAATACCCCGTGGTAATGGGAAGACTGTCCGTCACGGTGCCGAGCGAGGGCGCAGTGATCCTCAGATATAAAGCCCCGCAGATCCATGTGCCGGAGGTGATGTTCGGCGCCCAGGGTGGAGACAATGCTGGCGGTTAAGAAATACAGGACCGAACCGATCCTTCCGCGGTACGGCAAGCCCATGCGCCTTAAAAACAGGCTCATCGTCACCTTCGCCGTCATCATCATAGTGCCGGTGATCCTTATGCTCATTGCGTTTGCGATGCTGGATCTGACCATGAACAACGGCGGGTCAGTCTCCTTTTTCGACCTGGGTGTCACAAGTGCTTCGAGGGGCTTCCTGATCTATCTGATAGCATGCCTGGTGCTTACGCTTTTTGTCACGGCGGTCTTTCTTACACAGTGGATCAAGCGGGGCGTGTTCGAGCCGGTCAGCGATCTGAATGAGGCTATGAGCCATATAGCCATGGGAGACCTTGATTACAGCCTGCCGGTGGACCCCTCGGACGAGACGGAAATAGGCGAACTGTATTCCGGTTATGAGGAGATGAGGCAGAGGCTCAAGGAGAGCGCCGACGGAAAGGTCGAGGATGAGAGAAGACAAAAGGAACTCATAGGAAATATAAGCCACGACCTGAAGACTCCCATAACGGCCGTCAAGGGTTACGCCATGGGGATAATGGAGGGGGTGGCGGATACCCCTGACAAGGTGGACAGGTATGTCCGCACCATTTACAATAAATCCGCCGATATGGAGAGGCTCATAAATGAGCTCACCATGTACGCCGAGATAGATTCGGACCGGATGCCCTATCATTTCCAGAAGATCCGGGTGAATGATTACTTCGCGGACTGTGTGGAGGAACTGAAGCTGGACCTGGAGCCCGAGGGCGTGACGGTGGTCTTTACAAGCGGACTGGATCCAAATGCCGTGATCGTTGGAGACCCGGAACAGCTTAAGAGGGTGTTTGACAATATCACGGGAAACAGCGTCAAATACAGGAGCGATCAGGATCTCAGGATAGAGGTGCGGCTTCTGGAAGAGAAGGGATTTGTAAGGGTTGAGATCGAGGACAACGGAAGAGGGATAGAGAAGAAGGACCTTCCCCACATATTTGAACGGCTGTACAGGGGAGACGTCTCCAGATCCTCTTCCACTGTCGGCAGCGGCATAGGACTTGCCATAGCAAAAAAGATCATTGAAGACCACGGCGGCTGCATTTGGGCCACCAGTACCGCAGGCGAAGGCACCTGCATGAGATTTGAGCTGAAGAGAGCAAATGGAACAGGGACAGTGGAATATTCTGATAATAGAAGATGATGAGGCCATTGCGGAACTCGAGAGGGATTATCTCGAGCTTTCGGGTTTTTCGGTGACTCTGTGTCATGACGGGCCTTCCGGGATAAAGGAAGGACTCCGGGGCGAATGCGACCTGGTGATCCTGGATGTCATGCTTCCCGGCCAGGACGGCTACGAGGTCCTGAGGGAGATACGGAGCGCCCGGGACATCCCCATCATCATGGTGTCTGCAAAGAAAGAGGATATAGACAAGATCCGGGCTCTGGGACTTGGAGCGGACGACTACATGACCAAGCCTTTTTCGCCGTCGGAACTCACTGCCAGAGTGAAGGCTCATCTGTCCCGGTATGACAGGCTTACTTCGTCTCACCGGGAAGACCGTTCCGAAGATTCCGGAGATGTCATCAGCATCCGCGGCCTGAGGATAGAAAAGGATTCACGGAGGGTGTATGTGGACGGTGAGGAAAAGAATCTCACCACCAAGGAATTCGATCTCCTGACCTTCTTTGCCGAACATCCCAACAGGGTTTACTCAAAGGAGGAACTGTTCCGGGAGATATGGGGAATGGACAGCGTGGGCGACATTGCCACGGTGACTGTCCACATAAGGAAGATAAGGGAAAAGATAGAGTACGACAGCGCAAAGCCGCAGTACATAGAGACGCGGTGGGGAGTCGGTTACAGTTTCAGGATGTGATGTGCGTCAGTCTGTAAAGGAGAGATCATGATCAACGAGTTTTACAAGGAAATGCTTAAAGGAAAATCCGTGATACGCACGCTTTCGGAGCGCGCGGTAAAGCGGGGACAGGAGATCGGCTACGGGAATGTGTTTGATTTTTCCCTCGGAAATCCTTCCGTGCCGGTGCCCGGGGAGTTCACGGACATCCTCAAAAGGCTTACGGAAAATCCCGATTCCATGTATATCCATGGGTATTCACAGAGTCAGGGCATTCCGGAGGTCAGGAAAGCGCTGGCGGACCAGCTGAACAGGCGCTTCGGGATGGAGTATACGGGGGAGCATCTGTTCATGACCACAGGAGCGGCCGGAGCCATTGCCCATGCCCTGAGAGCCGTGACGGTGAAAGGGGATTCCGTCATCACTTTTGCACCGTTTTTCCCCGAATATCATCCGTATATAGATAATGCCGGGAGACATCTTAAGGTCGTTCCCCCGGATACCGTTAATTTTCAGATAGATTTTGACGCCTTCGAGGAAGCCCTGACGGAGGATGTGGCGGCCGTACTCATCAATTCCCCCAACAATCCCTCCGGCACGGTTTATTCGACAGAGACAGTCAGGACTCTGGCGGATATCATGGACAAAGCCCAGAAGAAGTACGGGCACAGCATTTTCCTGTTATCCGACGAGCCCTACAGGGAGATCATTTTCAAGGGAACGGATTCGCCTTACGTCACAAAGTATTACGACAATTCCATTTCCTGCTACTCCTATTCGAAGTCCCTGTCGATCCCCGGAGAAAGGATAGGCTATATCGCGGTCAACCCCGCCTGTGAGTGCGCGGATATCATTTCCGTAATGTGCGGTCAGATATCCCGCGGCCTCGGGCACAATTGTCCCCCCGCGCTTTTCCAGAGAGCGGTGGCTGAAGCCGGGGAAATGACCTCGGATCTGTCTGTTTATGAGACAAATATGAACCTGCTCTACGATGCGCTTACGGATCTGGGACTGGAGATCGTAAAGCCCGGCGGGACTTTCTACATGATGCCCAAGGCTCCTGTCCCGGACTCTGTGGAGTTCTGCATGAAGGCGTTTGAGGAGCAGGATCTGGTGCTGGTGCCCACGGACTCATTCGGCTGTCCCGGGTACTTCAGAATCGCTTACTGCGTGGATACCGAAAAGGCTGAGAGATCCCTTGAAGCCTTTAAGAGATTATTGAAAGGCTGACTGACATGGCTGTTTTAGAGATAATAAAAACGATCATTTACGGGATCGTCGAAGGGATCACCGAGTGGCTTCCCATATCCAGTACCGGTCACATGATCCTTTTGAAGGAGTTTCTGCCCCTCAATGTGTCGGAGGATTTCTGGGAACTGTATCTGGAGGTCATCCAACTTGGAGCTGTAATGGCGGTGCCGGTGATCTTCTGGAAGAGGCTTTGGCCCTTCAGGAGGGACGCAGGAGGAGGGGTCGTTGTAAAGAAAAAGAGCCTGAGACTCTGGCTCCTTATGATCATTGCCTGTCTTCCCGCGGTCATATTTGCCCTTTCCGGAGCGGATTCCTGGTTCAAGGAAAAGTTTTACAACCCCTTCGGAGTTGCGGCGGCTCTTATCATAGTCGGCGTGGCGATCATAGTTGTGGAGATGTACCGCGCGGGGAAGAGTGTAAGGGTTGAGAAGCTCATTGAGGTGACTGTCAGGGATGCTGTCATCATAGGAGTGTTCCAGCTGGTGGCGGCCATGTTCCCCGGGACTTCGAGATCGGCGGCCACCATTATAGGGGCCATGCTGATAGGAATAACGAGACCTGTGGCTGCGGAGTTTACTTTCATGCTCTCATTTCCGGTCATGTTCGGCGCATCGCTCCTTGAGATAGTGAGGGGGCATTCCGCCACCGGGTTTGAGGTCGCGCTTCTGGTCATCGGCATGGTGGTATCGTTTGTGGTATCCATGGCCTGCATCAGATTTCTGACCCGCTTCGTGAGAAAGCATGATCTGCGGGTCTTCGGTTGTTACCGCATAGTGCTGGGCGCCCTGATGCTCCTGTACTTTGGGATCGCGGGTGCCTCGTGACCCGGGTGGGTCCGTGAACGTATGATCTCCATACCGGTTTCGGGGCCGGAATGAGGAGAATGCTGCACAAATATGGTTGAAATATGTCCTGTATTATATATAATAGTGCCTTGTTACAATGAGGAAGCGGTGCTGCCGGTGACAGCGCCTATTTTCCGTGAAAAGATCAGGGGGCTTACTCAAAGCGGCAGTATCGCCGGGGGGAGCCGCGTGCTTTTTGTGGATGACGGCAGCAGCGACGCCACCTGGGACATAATAAGGGAACTGTCCGAAAAGGACGAGGCGTTCTGCGGCATAAGCCAGAGCAGGAACAGAGGGCACCAGAACGCCCTTATTGCCGGGCTGACGGAAGCGGTTGACAGGTGCGACATAACCGTGACCATAGACTGTGACGGGCAGGACGACATAAATGCAGTCGATGAAATGATAAGGGCGTACCGTGACGGCTGCGACGTGGTATACGGAGTCAGGAAGACCAGAAAGACCGACAGCTTTTTCAAGCGTTTCACCGCCGAGACCTTTTACAGGATCGTGAATTCAATGGGGGGAGAGGTGGTCTTCAACCATTCGGATTACAGGCTTATGAGCAGCAGGGCGGTAAAGGGTCTGCTGGAATTCGAAGAAGTGAACCTTTTCCTCAGGGGAATGGTGCCCATGGTGGGCTTTAAGAGCACCTCCGTGGGTTATGACAGACAGGAGCGGATGGCGGGAAAGAGCCATTACCCTTTATCAAAGATGATGGCATTTGCCTGGGACGGGATCACCTCCCTGAGCACCAGGCCCATCAGGTTCATCACCTGTCTGGGAGCGCTGGTTTCACTGGCCAGCATAGTGGGCATTATCTGGGCTCTCACGGTGCATACCATGGGAGACACGGCCTGGGGATGGTCAAGTCTGGTGTGCGCCATGTTTTTCATCGGCGGCGTCCAGCTTCTGTCCATCGGCGTTATAGGAGAATATGTGGGAAAGATCTATCTGGAAACAAAGCATCGACCCCGTTTTATATTGAAAGACACCGCAGGACTGCCGGAGAAAGCGGATAGATGAAGAAAGAGATCACAACATCCGTATATACGTTCAGGGATCTGATCAAGGGCGGCCTTCTGTATGTGGACAAGACCGAGTATCTGTACAGGCTTGTCAGCACTACGAAGGGTCAGTTTTTCTGCGCCCGGCCCAGACGTTTCGGCAAGAGCATGGTGGTGTCCACCCTCAAGGAGATATTCAGCGCAAACAGGAGCCTTTTTGAGGGCCTGTACATATATGACACCGATTATGAGTGGCAGAAATATCCCATCATAGATATAGATTTTTCCAGAGCAAACGTGTCCTCGGTCATGATCCTCTCCGAATGGCTGACAAATCTCCTTCAGGGGTATGCGGCCGACTATAAGGTGGAGCTGGAGAATACCGATCCGTCCCTTATGTTCAGCGAACTCATAGAGAAGGTGAGCCGGAAGAGGAAAAAGGGCATCGTGCTCCTTGTGGATGAATATGACAAGCCGGTTCTGGATCACCTGGAGAATGAGGAGGATGCCGAGAAGTTCCGCGCCTTCTGCGATTCATTCTACCAGATGATAAAAGGCTGCGAACCTTATCTCAGGTTCGTGTTCATCACGGGCGTAACGAAGTTCACAAAAGTATCCATCTTCAATCAGCTGAACAGCCTGAACGACATCACCATAAATGAGGAGTATGCGGGACTTTTCGGCTACACAAAGGACGAATTCCTGACCTATTTCGATGAATACATAAATGAAGAGGTCGAGAGACGGACTGAGGAAAAGCGGGTCGCCTTTGAGGAAGAGCAGGACAGGCTGGAGAAGGAAGCCAAAGAGAAGGCCGAAGCCAGGCGCAGGAAGAGACGCAGGAGATCTGCGGATCAGGTCCGGAGAAAAAGAGAAGCGGTCCCGCTTTCCGTGAGGGACCACAGAAAGAAAAGAAGGAAGAACAGAAGACGCCCGGAAGATTTCGACGCCGAGGAGGAGTTTCCGGAGATAAGGGATGAGTCCGGGACCGGTCCTGATCCTGAGGGATCCGGGCTCCCGGGGGAGGAGAGTGTCTCCCCGGAAGAAACTCACATGGAAGAGGAGTCCGTAGAAGAGGCTCCCACAGAGGAGATCTTCACAGAGGAGACTGACGGAACGGTCCTCCGGAGTGTTGAGGATACGGGTGAAGAGAGCGCCCTGATCCCTGAGGAAGACGGGGCTGTTTCCGGAGACGCAGGAGAGCCAACCGAAGAATATCCTGAAGCGGAAAGAACCGAAGCAGAGCCAACCGAGGATAATCCTGAAACGGAAAAAACCGAAGGAGATCAGGCGGCAGAGGCTTCGGAGGAAGATGCGAATCCCGGGGACGGCGCTTTGGAAGACGCCGGGAAGGAAGGGCTCCCGAGGGATGCTGTCACTGTATCCTCTGAAACTGCGGAGATTGAAGGGACTTCGGAAGAAAATGAAGAGGTCTCTCCGGTTGACAAGGATATAGAGCCTCTGGAAGAGATAAAACCCAGGGTGCGCACCATGGCCGCGGTATTCCGCAGGTTTACCGCTGGCAAAAAGAAAAAGAAGAAGAAAAAGGAGCTGAAGCCCGCGGAGGAAGCTCCCGCAGAGGAGATTCCCGCAGAGGAGACTGACGGAACGGTCCTACGGAGTGTTGAGGATACGGGTGAAGAGAGCGCCCGGACCGCGGAGGAAGACGGGGCTGTTTCCGGAGACGCAGGAGAGCCGACCGGAGAATATCCTGAGGCGGAAAGAACCGAAGCAGAGCCAACCGGGGATAATACCGTAACCGAAGAAAATCAGACGGAATCCGTGGAGGCATCTGAGACAGAGCCGGAGGAAACCCCTGAGGATCCCGCTGAAGAAACCGTAACAGAGAATACCGTGACTGAAGAAACTCAGACGGAATCCGGGGAAGCATCGGAGACGGAGGAAACTCCTGCGGAACCGGCGGAGGATGCGGAAACGGAAGAGTCTCCTGCAGTCTCCGGTGAAGCAGCGGAAGAACCTGCGGAAGAAGAAGTATATGATCCGGAGGAGGATGAAGAGGATTACGGTGAGATAGAGGAAGTCGTAGAGGCGGCCGAATCAGCGGGGATTGCCGCGGTTCCGGTCCCGGAAGCCGAAGAACCTTATCCGTATGATGACGGAACTCCGCAGGAGGAGACCTATGATGAAGAAGCCTCCGCTGCCGGAGAGGGACCTGAAGACCCGGGGGAAGAGCCCGAAGAACAGCCGGATTATGTGCGCCTGACGTTTGACCACGACGTTGCCTTCGAGGAGGAAAAGAAGGCCTTCATCACCGAGGTCCGCAAGTGGTACGGGGGATATCGTTTCTATCCCGATACCCCGCAGTTATACAATCCGGTTTCCCTGGGACTGTTCTTTAATAACGGATGCACTTTCCGTAATTACTGGTTCTCCACCGGCATGCCCGGATTTATGATGGACCTGTTCAAGAATAACAGGATCCATGCGGATGATGTCACCGGTAAGGAAATGGCGGAGACCGCCATAGACACCTTCAACGTGACGGAACTGTCCGGAGGCAAGGTATCTCAGGAGAGAGTGCTTCAGATGCTCTTCCAGACAGGCTTCCTGACCATCAGGAAGCTGGTGGTCCAGAACGGCTTCAGGAGTTACACGCTCAAATTCCCCAACCGGGAAGTGCGTAAGACCTTCCAGCAGTGTTACGTGGATCCCGTGGCCGGAGCAAAACCTTCTAAGGCAAAGAAAGAACACGTGCCCGCGGAGGAGAAGCCGCCCTGGAAACTCGCTCCCCTTATCTGTGTGCTGCTGGCGCTGGTCACCGCGGTGTCCATCTTCTTCATCGTGAGGATGAACGAGGACTGGAAGGAAGCGCATGAACAGCTGGCATACGAGGAGACATACATAAATGAACTCCGCGCTGAGTCCGAGACCCAGGAAAAGGATCTGGAATCCCAGCTGAAGGAGGCTGAGAGCGAAAACTCCGACAACCAGTCCGAGATAGACGATATGAAGGCCGAAAAGGAAAGTGTCGAGCAGGACATAAGAGACAGTCTTAAGGAGATACAGTCATTGGAAAGCACCGCCACGGACCTGTACGGACCGGAGGCAGTGGAGAGGCTGAGATCGCAGTATCAGGATATCAGTTCCGACAGTTCGTCTTCCGACTCCGGGTCACAGGAGGCGCCGGAAGAATCTTCGGAAGGTCCGCTGGAAGGGCCTTTTGAAAGCCCGCCCGGCAGTTCGGACGGCAGCGGTCCCGATATTCAGTTCCTTATGAACCCTGTGGATGCCATCCTTCAGTGAGGTGAACGCGTGAGAAAAGGTACCATAGCGATGATAATATTCGGCATTGTCGCCGCAGCGTCGTCCGCAACGGCCGGATACAGGTATTACACCATCCGCCATATTGACGACCGCCTTGACAAGCTTTACGCCAAAGAGGACGAGATAAATGAGGCCATGAACGCGGCTGATGAAAAGTATGCCGCCGCCATGGAATCGGCTGCCGGCCCTTATGATGCCGCGTCTTCGGAACTGGATAAAACCTGGACCAGATATAATGATCTTCAGTCCTATTCCGACGACCTCAATGACCTGATCAATAACTATGAGGATCCGGAGGAATCCTCCGAAGAAGAGTCCGAGGAGGAATCCGAAGAGGAATACGAAAGCAGTTCGTCAAGCAGCTCATCTTCAAGCACCTCCTCTTCGTCATCCGGAACGGAAGCCCAGCCGGCTCAGCCCTCAACCGGAACGGACACCCGTCCTCAACAGACCACTCAGACCACGCCTCCCGCGCAGTTGAGGCGGATAGAGGAAGGATATGTGGTGTATGATTCGAGCTTTGAGGCTTACCAGTTGTGGGTTTACAAGTATTACGTGGACGATTACCGCTGGGATCTGGACGAGGACTATTACGTTCCGCCGAACCTCCGCTCCACTCCGGCCAATACTTCCACCACGGGCTTTGAACTGGGCGAGGACGAGACCTATATCGAGACCTGCACGGTCTATTACGATCCCGACCTTGAAGAGTACGGGATCTGGTTCAGTGAACAGATGCCCTGGTTTGAGCTTTCCGGGTATGAACCGCCGGAGGAAAGATGACGGGGAGCGGAAGCATATCGTAAAGAAGCGCTTTCCCCCGCGCCGGATCGGGGAGATAATGAAACCCTCAAACAGGTGAGGGGCTGCAGGAGAGGATCGATTATGGAAAACAGGAAAAAAGTCATACTTACCGGTGACAGACCCACCGGAAAACTTCACATAGGCCATTATGTGGGATCACTCAGACGGAGGGTGGAACTCCAGAACAGCGGGAAGTTCGACGACATCTTTATAATGATAGCCGACGCCCAGGCTCTCACGGACAATGCGAAGGATCCCGGAAAGATCCGGGAAAATCTCCTGAACGTCGCCCTGGATTATCTGTCTGCGGGGATAGATCCGGCAAAGTCCCACATACTCATTCAGTCCATGATACGGCCTCTGCCGGAACTCACCGCATATTATATGAACCTGGTCACGGTCCAGAGGGTCAGGAGGAATCCCACCGTGAAGTCGGAGATGAAGATGAGGGGATTTTCCGAGGAGGAATCGGACAATGAAGAGGGAACGCCGGTAGGGTTCTTCTGCTATCCCATTTCCCAGGCTGCGGACATCACTGCCTTTGATGCCACGGTAGTTCCTGTCGGGGAGGATCAGGAGCCGATGCTGGAGCAGACAAGGGAGATAGTGCGCAGGTTCAACGGCATTTACGGGGAGACTCTGGTGCTGCCGGATATCATGCTCCCCGGAAATAAAGCCTCACGCCGCCTCCCGGGAACGGACGGGACCGCGAAGATGAGCAAGTCCCTGGGGAACTGCATCTATCTGTCCGATGATGAAGAGACGGTTTCAAAAGCGGTCATGACGATGTATACGGATCCCACCCACCTGAAGGTTTCGGATCCGGGACATACGGACGACAATCCGGTCTTTATTTACCTGGAGGCTTTTGCAGGTGAGGATAACCCGGACGCGAAGGCGCTCTTTGAGGAATATGCGCCCGACTACGCAGATCTCAATGAGATGGAGGAACACTACAGAAGAGGCGGCCTCGGAGACGTAAAGGTGAAAAGATTCCTGAACAGCGTGCTGCAGGAGTCTTTGTCGCCCATCAGAAAGAGAAGGGCCGAGTATGAAAAGGACATACCTGCGGTCTATGAGATACTCAGGGAGGGAACCGCTTACGCCGAGGCTACGGCGGAGAGGACTCTCAACCGCGTAAGGAAAGCCATGGGTATCGATTATTTTGGTTGAAACAGAAAGAACAGGGGGGCTTCGGGAAGAGATATGTGCGGCATAATAGGCTATACGGGATCTGAGACTGCGCAGGAAGTCATTACGGACGCTCTGACAACGCTTGAGTACAGGGGCTATGACAGCGCGGGACTGGCGCTGTCCGGAAGTAAGAGCAGATCCATCGATATTTATAAATGCGCCGGCAGGGTTTCAGACCTGAAGAGCATGCTGGAGAAGAAAATGAAACCCGCGGACAGGGAGGCCACCTGCGGCGTGGGCCACACCCGCTGGGCTACCCACGGCGGGGTGACGGATACCAATGCGCATCCTCACAGGGTGGGTACAGTGACCCTGGTGCACAACGGCATCATTGAGAATTACCGCGAGCTTACTGATGAGTTCAGGCTTAAGGGCAAGCTTAAGAGCGAGACCGACACGGAGGTCGTTGCGGGAGTGCTGGACAGCTTCTACGCCGAATCGGAGGATCCCAAGAAGGCCATTGCCGAGACCGTAAAGGAACTCAAGGGTACCTTTGCTCTGGTGGTCATGTTCGCAAATTATCCCGATGTGGTCTTCGCCGTGAGGAATGTGTCTCCCATAGTGGCCACCCAGTCCCCTCAGGGGTCCATGCTGGCCAGCGACCTCACTGCCCTGACCAGGTTTACTGACAGGTATTTCGTCCTTCCCGAGTACACTATCGCGGAGCTTCACCGTTCCGCCCTCTACCTGTGGACACTTAACGGAAAGCCCGTGGAGCCCGAATGGCTCACCATGGACTGGGAAAAGAACTCCGCGGATAAAGGGGGTTATCCCTTCTACATGGAAAAGGAGATAGACGAACAGCCCGAAGGCATCAGAAAGACCGTGGAACCGAGGTTAAAGGACGGGATCCCGGACTTTTCCTGCGACGAGCTGGATGAGTCCATCCTGACCGATACGGAGGAGATCACCGTGGCCGCCTGCGGCACCGCGATGCACACAGGCCTGGTGTTCCAGAATCTGGCCAGGAAGATACTGCATACGGAAGTGAACGTGTGTCTGGCCTCGGAATATATGTACGGGGAGCCGGTGGTCGGCGAGAAGACGCTCCTTATAGCCGTGTCGCAGTCCGGGGAGACCATCGACACCCTGGAGGCGGTGAAGTACGCAAAGAAACGAGGCGCCAGAACCCTTGGGATCATCAACGTCCGGGGTTCTTCCATAGCCAGGGAATGCGAGAGCGTCCTTTTCACCAACGCGGGACCCGAGATCGCCGTGGCTTCGACAAAAGCCTATACCACCCAGCTTTCCCTTTTCTATCTGCTGATCGCCAGGATCGCGTATTTAAAGGGGATCTGGGATGAAGATAAGGTCAGGGATTTTACGGCCCATCTCTGCCGGACCCCCGATGCAGTGGATGAGGTGCTGAACATCAGGAAGGATATCCATATCATCGCCAGGAACATACTTGAGGCCAGCGATCTCTTCATGATCGGCAGGGGTCTGGATTACGCGGCCCTTCAGGAAGGGTCGTTAAAGCTTAAGGAAGTGTCCTATATCCATTCCGAAGCCTACGCATCCGGCGAGCTCAAACACGGACCCATTGCCCTCATCACAGAGGAAACGCCGGTGGTGGCCCTTGCCACCCAGGAGTCCCTTTTAAAGAAAGGGCTTTCAAACGTCCGCGAGGTCAGGAGCCGCGGGGCTTCCGTGGTGTTATTTGTCAAGAATGCAATGTCTGAAGGGCTCGAACAGGAATTCAACATCGTGCGTCTCCCGGATCTTCCGGACGAATTCATGGTGTTTCCTGCCGCGTGCGCCCTTCAGCTTCTGGCGTATTACGTGTCTTCGGACAAGGGCTTTGATGTGGACAAGCCCAGAAATCTGGCAAAGGTAGTGACTGTGGAATGAGAGGATCAGAGGAAAAAGAAAAGAAGATAACGACAGGAACCGGGAATTCGGGGACCTATGCGCTGCTGCTGGTATCCCTGGTGCTTCTGGTGTTGGGCGGGCTCATGAACTGGGGGCCGGAGATCAGTCCCGGCTACATATTCATGGCTCTTTGCAGCGCCTTTGTGATCACGGGGATCATAGGGATCGTCAGATACTTCATGAATGATGAATTCAGAAGGCTGGATTCCTACGGCTTTTCGGCTGGCTGCATGATGGTGATCCTGGGGGTCTGCGGATTTGTGAGAGTGGAAGAGGTCTCGGGTTATTTTGTGACCATCATCGGACTGACCGTCATTGCCACGGGAGTGGTGGCGCTTCAGAGCGCGCTGGATCTCAGCCGCATGAAGGATGTGCTGTGGATACCGGTGCTGATCCTTGCCGTGGTCATGACGGCGGCAGGGGTTTTTGTGCTCATGAACACTGCCCTGGATGAGACGGTGATGAACTGGATCATGCTCCTGGACGGGGGCGCGAGCCTTTTGATACTTCTGTACCTTGCCATAAGGCTTCATTTCTACAATAAGGAAGCGGAAAAATTGGGAGACGTTCCCCGGGTGGTGATCTTCGATATGGACGGCACCCTTATCGATACCGAAAAGATATACAGGAAGGTCTGGCCCGAAACATTTTCGGAGTTCGGTTACGAGATGACGGACGAGGATTTTCTGGCTCTCCGCAGCATGGGACGGCCTTATTCCCTCGAGTATATCGAAGAGCATTTCGGAAAGGGCGCCCGGGAGGATTATGACAGGATGAGGGAGCGCAGGGGCGAGTTGTTCAACGCCTACATCGCCGAGCATCCCATAGAACCCAGGCCCTATGCGGCGGAAACCCTTGACCGGCTTAGGAAAAAGGGCTACAGACTGGCGCTTGCCACGGCCACTGACGAGAAAAGGACCGAGGATTACCTGACGAAAACGGACCTGAAGAAGTATTTTGACAAGCTCATCTGCGCCACGGAGGTGAAGAGGGGGAAGCCTGCTCCGGACGTTTACCTTGAAGCCTGTTCGAGGATGGGCGTGAAGCCCGAGGAAGCCTGCGCTGTGGAGGACAATCCCAACGGCCTAAGATCCGCTCATGATGCAGGCATGAAGGTATTATTTGTGCCGGATCTCACCGGCGAGACGGATGAGACCGGGGAATACAGCGATAAAACCTTTAAAGATCTTAAAGAACTGGGAGATTATCTATGCAGATAAAGACTATCGATAAAAACGGGAACATCACCGCGGACTATCCGGAGGAAAACGAAAGGGAGAGGTCTGACAGGGGTCCATACAGAAAAAAGAGCGGCAAAAAGCCCCAGAATCAGAGACCCCGAGGGAATAACCCCCGGCAGGACTCCGGAAATCCCGAAGGGCAGCAGGAGGGCCGGAACCGTAAGGATGCCCGGGACCGGCAGAACAGGGTAGATGCCGGAGAACGGAGGAACGATCAGAAGCAAAGCGAGACCGGAGAACGGAGGGCCGAGCAGAACCGCGGAGACAGCAGGAACCGTAAGGACGCCCGGGAGCAGCAGAACCGGGGTGAGAACCGGGACCGCAGGAACGGCAGGGAGCAGCAGAACCGGAAGGATCCCAGGGAACAGCAGCAGGAAAAGAATGCCGCGGCAAAGGGCCGGAAGAAGGATCCCAGACCCCAGAAGAAACAGGGCCCTGCCAGGACAAAGGATATATACGACAGGGATGAGCGCATATGGATACAGTACCAGCACTACGGGACGGACGATCTCTCCGCTACCGTCACCCTGTCCAAGGAGGGCGATGGCTATGCGATCTCCAGGGTGACCGTGACTGCGGTAGGCGGGAAACTCATGGATCTTTGGCATGTTCCCACTTTTACCGAGGAGCTGGATTCGCTTGCGGACATGGAGGAATTCTCGGGGCTTGCCGCAAAGCTTAAGATAGCGAAGAAGCTGCACAGGGAAGGGGCTCCAGCCATAGACGAGGCCTTTGCGTGCGTGTGCGATAACGAGACGGATTACGTCATGTTCCCGGGGGGCTGTCCCGATAATGACGATCTTTCGGCCGAGGCGGAGAGGTTTGTGAACGACCTGGGGCTTAAGGTCGCAAGGATGTGCAATCCCCAGGAGGCAATGAAGGGGTACGGATACCTGTAAGGTATATTTGGAGGGCGCTTTTTGATCATTATCCTCGAAAATGAATATCTCACGTGTGAGGTCAATTCTTTTGGCGGAGAGATAATGTCCGTCAGGGATATTACCGGCACGGAATATATCTGGCAGGGAGATCCGGAGCATTGGGAGGGACATGCCCCGAACTGTTTCCCTTTTGAGACGGAGCTTACGGATTCTTCCTACGTTTATGAGGGCCGGAGATACGAGATAGCGTCCCACGGATTCATGAGAAAGATGAGGATGAAGGTGGACGCCCTTACGGGCGAATCCCTGGTCCTGTCAGCTTCAGACAACAAGGATACAAGACTTTCATACCCGTTCCATTTTATTTTCAAGATAGAATACCGCCTCACCGGAAGGACGCTCACGGTGACCTATACGGTGGCAAACCTTGGCACGGATCCGATGTTCTTCTCCATAGCGGGGCATCCCGGCTTCAACCTTCCGCTTGAAAGGGCGGGGAGCCTCGAGGATTACAGGCTCAGGTTCCCGGAAGGGATGAAACCCCGGCGCATAGCCACTACCGAAGGAGGGCTTCTGACCGGGGGTAATGATGAAGAGTTCGCTCTGGATGACGACACTTCTTTTGCCCTCAGGGAGAGTATTTTTGAAGACGGCTCCGTTCTCCTTTCGGACACGGGCGGAGTGGTCGCGGTCGAATCCGATTCCTTTGACAGGAGCATTGTGATATCTTTTGTGAAAATGCCCTATGTGTGCCTGTGGAAGAGGAAAGGCGCTGATTTCCTTTGCATAGAACCCTGGACATCCCTCCCCCCGATGGCGGAACGGGATCAGGAGCTGGAGGATATGGGTCTTATTTACCTGCGGGACGGCATGGATTATTCCACTTCCTACAGCATTTCCTGCCTGTAGCAGGTCGTCGCGTTTTGGAGGAAAAAGGCATGCTGTACTGTATCATCGGAAAAAGCGCATCGGGGAAGGATACGATCTTCACGGGACTCATGGGAAAAGAGGAGCTTGGCCTGAGACGGCTCATAACCTGTACCACCAGGCCCAAACGTCCCGGGGAAAAGGAAGGGATCGAGTACAGCTTTGTGTCTGAAGCCTCGTTCAGGGAAATGGACGCGGCAGGAAGGATAATAGAAAAAAGGGCGTACGACACCAGACTCGGAATGTGGTATTATTTTACCACCGATGAGACCGACGTGCTCTCGGGAAGGTATCTTGTGATAGCCACCGTGGATTCCTGCGCCTCCTACATCTCAAGGTGGGGAAAAGAGAACGTTCTGCCGATATATCTGGAGGCATCCGATCACACTATCCTGCTGCGTTATATCAACAGGGAGGCACAGCGGGAAGAACCGCGGTATGATGAGGTGTGCCGGAGATTTCTCGCGGACAGGGAGGATTTTTCCGAGGAGAGGCTTTCTTCCATCGGGGTCACAGCCAGGTTTTCCACGGAGGAGGGACCTGACGAGTGTATCGAAAAGGTGGCGGGATATATCAGAGCGACTTTTTGACGGCGCGCGTGGGCGCTTCCGGTTTCCGGGTCCCGAAAAACGCGCCATGGCTACAGGGGAGTAGAACGGTATGGATTTCAGGATCCAGCAGCTTGGGCAGATACAGGAAACCCAGCAGATACAGGAAAATTCGGAGGTCCCCGCGGACGGCACCTTCAAGTTCACCCTTGCTTCCCAGATAGGCGAGGCCGATCTGAGAGAAGCCCTGACCAATATGATGGAACAGATCACTGAGCAGGGCAGCCGTATCGCAAAAAAGCACGACATCCGGGACATGAAGAAATACCGGGCTCTTATCAAGTCCTTTTTGAACGAGGTCGTCACAAGGTCCCACGAATTCGCAAGGGAGAACTTCCTGGACCGCCGGGGCAGGCACCGTGTTTACGGCATCATCCGGCAGATAGACGACAAGATGGATGAGCTCGCCAGGGCGCTGATCGAAGACGAGACCGACAACATAAAGATCCTGGATACCATAGGAGACATAAGGGGACTCCTGCTGGATATCCTGACCTGACTTTGCTCCCGCGTCTCAAGTTGTAAAGATACCCCTTAAGTAGTAAAATAACGGCATGCATAGTTTCAAGGATATAATCGGTCATGACAGGATAAAGGAAGCCCTTATGCAGTCCGTATTCCGGAATGAGCCCTTTCAGTCCCTTATCATCGAAGGGGAAAAGGGATCCGGTAAGGGCTTTATTTCTGATGTATACGCCGGAGGCATCCTCTGCGGGGAGAAAGACCGGGGGAAGAGGCCCTGCGGGCATTGTCACTCCTGCATGATGGCAGATGCATATACCCACCCGGATCTCATCAAGATACCTCACGAAAAACCCAAACTCATAAGCGTGAGCGACGTGAGGGACGGGCTGGTGAACGCGATCCAGATCAGGCCCTCAGTCTCCGAGTACAGGGTGTTCATCCTTCCGGAAGCGGAGAAGATGAACGCGCAGGCCCAGAATGCGATACTGAAGACCATCGAAGAACCTCCCGCCCATGCAGTGGTGATATTGCTCACCACATCCGCGGGAGCTCTTCTCGACACCATCAGGAGCAGGTGCCGCATAATGAGGCTCCAGCCGCTTCAGGATTCACAGATCGCGGCGTATCTCAAGGATGTCCTGCAGATCACGGGAAGCAAGGCCGAGCTTTGCACCGCCTTTGCCCGCGGGAATATTGGCAGGGCGAGGAGCCTGGCTCTGAACGAGGATTACGAAGAGGTCAGACAGGAAGCGGTTTCTCTCCTTATAGGCATGAGGGATGCGGATCAAAGCGAACTCATGAACGCCGTTGAAGAGGTGGGGAAGTGGGATCTGACTCCGGAGGATTTTTTCGGGATCATGTCGGTCTGGTACAGGGACGTGCTGCTGTATAAAGCCGTGGGCGATCCCGACAGGCTCGTGTTCAGGAATCAGACCGCTGCCATCAAGGACGCCGCCAGTCAGATCTCCTACGAGGGACTTGAAAACATCATCAAAGCTCTGGCCACGGCCGGGAAAAGGCTCAACGCGCAGGTGAATCAGGATCTGACTATAGAACTGCTCTTCCTTTCCATTCAGGAAAACAGCAGATAGAGAAAGGATCTTTATGAAAACGGTAACAGGTATCCGATTCAGGAACGCCGGAAAGGCGTATTATTTTGACCCGGCGGGACTTACTCTCAAGAGAAATGATCATGTGATCGTGGAGACCGCCAGGGGGATGGCCTACGGAACGGTGGCCATGGAACCCTACGAGGTGTCGGAGGAAAAGATCAAAGGACAGCTTTTGCCGGTGAAACGCATGGCTACCGAGGCGGACGACATTCAGAACGCCGAGAACAGGCAAAAGGAAAAAGCAGCCTTTGACACTGCGGAGGAAAAGATCCGTGAGCGCGGACTGGATATGAAGCTCGTGGCGACGGAATACACTTTTGACCGGGCCAAGATCATTTTCTATTTTACGGCGGAGCAGAGAGTGGATTTCCGCGAACTGGTAAGGGATCTGGCTTCGATCTTCAGGACCAGGATAGAACTCAGGCAGATAGGCGTCCGGGATGAGACCCGTATGAAAGGCGGGCTTGGGCCCTGCGGCCGCCCGGTGTGCTGCGCGTCCTACATGGATGATTTTGCGCCGGTGTCGGTCCGCATGGCGAAAGAACAGAATCTGTCTCTGAGTCCCACGAAGATATCGGGCCTTTGCGGAAGACTCATGTGCTGCCTCAAGTATGAGGAGGAGGCCTATGCGGAACTCCGGAAGACAATGCCCGATGTGGGAGACTATGTCACCACTCCGGAAGGACAGCGCGGAAAGGTTTCCGCCATAGACCTCATCAGACAGACGGTCCGCGTGCTGGTGGAACAGGGAGAGGACAAGGAACTGCAGGAGTACAGGGCGTCCGATCTTGTCTTCACGAAAAAGCCTCCGAAAGAGAAAAAGAAGAAAAATGAGCGAGCGGGCAGACGACCTTCAGAGGAACGGCCTCAGACTGATACAGGAGACTGAGCTGTTCCGCTTCGGGATGGACAGCGTCCTGCTTACCGGTTACGCGGCTCCCGGTATCAGGCGGGGGGCGGCGGTTCTGGATCTGGGATGCGGTAACGGAGTCCTTCCCGTGCTTTTGTCGGCAAAGACGGAGGAAACCTGTTTTACGGGTATCGAGATACAGGAGGAGGCCGCGGGGCTTGCCCGCAGATCCGTGTCGCTTAACGGGCTCGGAGACAGGATAAAGATAATCACCGGAGATTTCAGACATATAGGCGACTATGTGACGGGCTCTTCGCAGGATGCGGTCATTTCCAATCCGCCCTATGTAAAGGCAGGGAGCGGAAGGGACTATAAAAGCATGAGTGTCAGGATCTCCCGTTCCGAGGAGACCTGCGTTTTCGAAGACGTGGCTGTGGCCGCCGCATATGCGCTGAAAAGGCGCGGGAGGTTTTTCCTTATCCACCGCACCATCCGCCTTGCAGAGATAATAAAGACGCTTTTGGAACATGACCTTACGCCCCGTGAGATGAGATTCGTACAGCCGGATGCCTCCGGTCTCTCCAAGCTGTTTCTGTTGACGGCAGTGAAGGGCGGAGGGATGGAGATGAAGGTGCTGCCGCCTCTTGTGATCAACGGTCCCGACGGTGAATATACCCCCGAGGTCAGGGGACTCTACGGTATCTGAAATGCTTTATATCTGCGCTACTCCCATAGGGAATCTGAAAGACATAACTCTCCGGGTGCTGGATACCCTGAGGGAGGTGGATCTTATTGCCGCCGAAGACACCAGGCACACGAGGATACTGCTCTCTGCTTATGACATCCACACTCCCCTTGAATCCTTTCATGAGCACTCATCTCCCGAGAAGGCGGATATGCTCATGGGAAAGCTTCATGAGGGACTGGACATCGCCTATGTGTCCGACGCCGGAGAACCGCTGATCTCCGATCCCGGCGCTGTCCTGGTCTCCAGATGCATTGAAGAAGGCATCCCCTTCACCTCCCTGCCCGGAGCTTCGGCCCTTCCTGACGCTCTCATAATGTCGGGGATGGAAACGGAAAGGTTTGTGTTTGAGGGGTTCCTGCCCAGGGACAAAAAGGCCTTCAGGGAGGCAGTAAAAAGACTCGGTTCAGAGCCGGGGACGGTTGTGATCTATGAAGCTCCCCATCGCCTGAAAAAGACCCTTGCCGCCCTTTCGGACGGTCTGGGCGGACACCGCAGGATAGCCATCTGCAGGGAACTCACCAAGAAATATGAAGAGGTGATACGTACGGACCTGGCCGGGGCATCGTCATACTACGAGGAAAATGAACCCCGGGGGGAGTATGTGCTGGTGCTGGAGGGAGCGCGGGGCGCAGATCCCGAAGACCGCGGGAGCGGGTATGACACATTGCCGGTACCGGAGCACGTGAAAATGTATGAGGAACAGGGGCTGTCCCGGATGGAGGCGATGAAGGCCGCAGCGAAGGACAGGGGAGTCAGAAAGAGCGATATTTATAAGGAACTGCTCCGGAGAGGGGAAAATGACACTAAGGGATCTTAAGACAGGGGAAACGGGAAAGGTCAGGACTGTGGGAGGGCAAGGCGCCCTCAGACAGCACATGCTGGATATGGGGATCATTCCCGGCACTGAGGTCACCGTGATCAAATATGCTCCGCTCGGGGATCCGGTGGAGGTGAGACTGAGGGGGTACGAGCTCACTCTCAGGCTTGACGACGCCGAGCAGATAGACATAGAGCCGATGCCCAGCCGTGAGAAGACCATAAGGCAGAGATCCGCTGTCAGAAACGAGCATCCCGGTTTAGGAGAGGGAGGGCGTTTTCATCCCAAGGGGAGCGGAGATCCGCTTCCCGAAGGGACGGTCCTCACCTTCGCTCTTGTGGGGAACCAGAACTGCGGCAAGACCACGCTTTTTAACCAGCTCACAGGTTCAAGACAGCATGTGGGAAATTTCCCGGGAGTCACGGTGGACAGGAAGGACGGCGTGATCACCGACCATCCGGACACGCTCATCACCGATCTTCCCGGGATCTATTCCATGTCCCCTTATTCCAGTGAGGAACTGGTGTCCAGGGACTTTGTGCTCAAGGAAAAACCCCGCGGTATCATCGATATCGTGGATGCCACAAATATAGAGAGGAACCTCTATCTGACCATGCAGCTTCTGGAGATGGAGTGCCCCGTGGTCGTCGCCCTCAACATGATGGACGAGGTCACGGGAAACGGGGGCTTTATCGATGTGAACCGCATGGAGGAAATGCTGGGGGTCCCGGTGGTGCCTATTTCCGCGGTAAAGAACCAGGGCGTAAGCGAGCTGGTCCAGCATGCATTACACATTGCGAAAAATCAGGAGAAACCGCAGAGACAGGACTTCTGCGATGAAGATGAACACGGGGGCGCAGTGCACCGCTGCCTCCACGCCGTGATCCACCTGATAAACGATCACGCGGTCGCTGCGGGACTTCCCGTCCGTTTTGCCGCCGGCAAAGCCATCGAAAGTGATCCTCTTATCATAGAGCAGCTGATGCTGGACGATAATGAAAAGGAGACCCTTGAACACATCGCCCTTCAGATGGAAAAAGAGCGCGGACTCGACCGGAACGCCGCCATGGCCGAAATGCGGTTCTCATTTGTCGAGAAGGTGAGCCATGCGTGTGTGACAAAGCCGCGGCAGAGCAGGGAGCGCGAGAGGAGCGAGCGGATGGACAGGATCCTGACCGGGAAGTACACCGCCATCCCTGTGTTTGTCGGAGTGATGGGCCTCACCTGCTTCCTGACCTTCCATGTTGTGGGGGCTTTCTTTCAGAACATCCTGTGCCTGGGGATCGACGCCCTTACCGGAGTCGCAGACAGGGCGCTGACCGCGGCAAGGGTAAACGAAGTGATCCATGGACTGATCATCGACGGCATATTCGAGGGCGTCGGGAGCGTTTTGAGCTTTCTCCCCATAATCGTTACGATGTTCTTCTTTCTGTCCATTCTGGAGGACAGCGGATATATCGCCAGGGTGGCTTTCTTTATGGACAAATCCCTGAGGAAGCTTGGCCTGTCCGGCAGGAGCATAGTGCCGCTGCTCATAGGGTTCGGCTGTACGGTGCCCGCCGTCATGTCCTCCCGCACCCTGCCCAGCGAGCGCGACAGGAGGATGACGATACTCCTTACGCCTTTTATGAGCTGTACCGCGAAACTCCCGATCTACGCCTTTTTTTCGGATGCCTTTTTCCCGGACAAAGCGGCTCTTGTGATGGTGCTGCTCTATGTCTTCGGCATACTGACGGGGATAGTCATATCCGTTGTTTACAATAAACTCTTCTTTAAGGGTGAGGCGGTTCCCTTTGTGATGGAACTTCCCAATTACAGGCTCCCGAACCCGAAGAATGTGCTCCAGCTTCTGTGGGAAAAGGCTAAGGATTTTCTCCAGAGGGCTTTTTCCGTGATCCTGGTGGCGTCCATGGCTGTATGGTTCCTTCAGAGCTTTGACTTCCGGTTCAATATGGTGACGGATTCCGGCGACAGCATATTGGCCGCCGTTTCAGGCGTCTTTGCGCCCATTATGAAACCCATAGGACTCGGGGACTGGAGGATAGTCACCGCTCTTATCAGCGGTTTTATGGCAAAGGAGAGCGTGGTCTCCGTTTTGAAGGTGCTCTTTGGAGCCCAGGGCGGAGCAACGGCCGTTCTCACGCCCCTTGCCGCGGCCTCTCTTCTTGTGTTCAGCCTGCTTTACACGCCCTGCGTCGCCGCCATCGCATCCATCCGCACCGAACTGGGGAACAAATGGGCCTTGTTCGTGGTGGTATGGCAGTGCGCCATTGCCTGGATCATGGCGCTCCTGATCCGGATCGCCGGCATGCTTATGGGAATGGGATAGGGCTTTGCCGATAATAAAGAAGAGACGAAGGTCCGGTCCCGGGAGGCTTCATAATGCTGGCATTGACGAGACCGGAGATATAATGATCCCAACCGGCGTTTCGGAAAGGAAAAGAGGGTTAAAAGAGACTGTATGAATCCGATAGATATTGTGTTGATGATGCTCCTCGCAGCGTGTTTTGCGCTTGCGCTTAGAAGAATGCTGAAGCGTAAAACGGGCTGCAGCTGTTCCGCTTTTGATCGCGGATGCAGCTGTTCCTGCTGCTCTGCGGGAAAAAGAAAGGACAAGTCCGGTACGGAAACAGCCCGTGAAGAAGGAAGTGATGCATGAAGATGACCTATGAAGAACTCCCTGTTTTTGAGAGCGCCGACGGGAGAGTCCGGTTCAGGCCCGCAAATGACGGGGATATAGATTTTATCGTGAGTACCAGGAACAGCCCCTTTGTGATGAAACGGTTCGTATACCGGGAAAAATTCACCGCCGGGTCGCAGAAGAGATGGATGGAAGAAAAGGTCTATACCTGTCAGGTCATCCAATACATATTCGGCCGGGGAGAGGAAAGGGCCGGCTGCGCCTGGCTGACGCCTCTGGACGACGGTTCCGGAAGGGCCGAATACGGCGTATTCATGGATGAGAGATATGCGGGATGCGGGTTTGGGACGGAGGCCTGCAGAGGGATGACAGCCCTTGCCGTGAGCCTCGGTTTTTCCGGATGCATTTCAAGGGTGATCGCCGATAATACCGCTTCCATCCGCATGTTGGAAAAGAACGGTTACCGCATGACGAAGAGCTTTACGCAGAAGACCTTTCCCGGGGGTGAGGAAATAGAGATGGTCATGATGGAATACTCAGCGCCGGATCCCCGTAAATAAAGACCGGTGATCCCGCGCCGCATGCCGGTGGCTTTGACCGTGTGAGACTTCACGAAAACCCCGGTGATATGGTAAAATGATAACAGGTATGCCTTGACGGATCGCAGCACAGACCCCTGACCGCTTCAGGGAACCCCCTTGCCGGGGAAACGATCCGGCGCGGCGACCGGAGAAGAGACGAAGAGCCTAAAGGCAAAGAGATAACAGAGACGGAAAGAGAGAGGGAAAGAGAGGGATGAAAATGAGAAAGATATCGGGCCGGTTCCTGTCGGTATTGATGGCTGCGGCCCTTTTGGCAGGAACCCGGGGCTTTACGCCCGCCACTGTTCTTGCGGCGGGGACGGAGACTGCCGTTCTTTCGGCGGAAGCGGACAGCAGATCAGAAAAACCCGCTGCCGGTCTGCGTGCCCGGTTGGTCGGGAGCGGGTCTCTTTCGATATGCATTTCGGGCGATAAGGGCACTGTATCAGTCCTTGACCGCAGCCTGGATCCCTCGGGGGAAGTGCTGGATATAGCCGAGACCGATGAGGGAAAAGAGCCGGCCACCTACGCATATACAGGAAAAGCCATAAAGCCTCTTGTACATATCTATGACGGCAAAACGTCTCTTCGCGAAAAGGCTGACTTTACCCTTTCATACAGGAATAATAAAAACCCCTATATGTTCGGGACTCAGGAGCCCACGAAGCAGACTCCCGCAGTGGTCGTAAAGCTTAAGGGAAATTATTCCGGAACTGTTTCCGTTTATTTCCAGATCGAACCCATG
>JAEELB010000044.1 GCA_016288705.1 Lachnospiraceae bacterium
ATGTTCCTGTCCTCGTTATATACGGGAATGACCAGATCCAGCATGATCAGATATTCCCCAGATCGATCTGGTCAGTGACCCAGGGTATCACTATGTCCAGAGTGTCGCTCAGGGAAGTGTCCGCTTCAAAGCCCAGCACTTCCTTTGCCTTCGCAACGGAAGGCACCCTCTTCTGAACGTCGTACTCAAAGGGATCGTCGGAGACAAAGCTGAATTCCTTATCCCCTTTAAGCTTTTTCCAGATCATCTCCGCAAGCTCTTTAACGGTGGTGGACACGGGAGTGGACAGATTGAAGTCCTCGTTTACGGCCTTGTCGCTCTCCACACAGAGCCTTATCCCCCGGGCCAGGTCTCCGCCGTACGTATAGTGCCTGATCTGGTTTCCGGATCCCAGTATATGAAGGGGATCCTGCCCTTTATACACCTTCTGAATCAGGTCCGGGACCACATGGCTCATGGCCAGCTTCACATTTCCGGACATTATGACCTTCTCGTTCTTTGCTCTCTGCTCCCCGGTTCCCACACAGTTAAAGGGTCTTATTATCGTGTAGGGAAGCTTGTACTGCTCCCAGGCACCCTTCGCAAAATACTCGGTTGCCAGCTTCTGGAAGCCGTAGGTGGAAAGGGGAGGAGGGCATTTGAGCTGCTCTCCCTCCGGAGACGGGTACAGAGAGGTGCTCTCATAGACCATGGATGAAGAGAGTACGTTGATCTTTTTCAGGTGATGGTTCTTATTTGCCCAGATGGCGGCGTCGAAGGTGGAAGCCATGATCCGCTCGTTCTCCGCCAGAAGGTCGTAAGCATATGTATGGAAATAAGTGATCCCGCCTATCATGGCCGCTATGGCAATGACCTGGTCGCAGTCGGCCGCGAGTTCCTTCATGAGATCCGTGTCCTTCACGTCTCCCTCGGTGAAATGATAATTCGGATCGTGATCGTAGCTCTTTTCCACCGGGCCGTATTTTGAATAATTGTCGATGCCGACCACGGTGTGTCCCGCTTTCAGCAGTTCCTCCACGAGATACCCCGCGATGAACCCGGCGGATCCGGTTACAAGAATCTTCATTTGTCGCGCCTCCTGTTCCTGATGTGTCATACCCGCAAGATCACGCTGCGGCCCGTCGTCCATGGGACAAAACCGGGGTTCCGGAGCGCCGCCTCGCGGTCATTTGCTTATGTTAAAATCCCCCAGCGTGCAGATGTCCACGTCGTCGCTGTAATAAAGCTCCGCGCAGGCTCTCCAGGCGTCAAATATGGCAAAGCCCCTCTCGCTTCTCGAGAACACCTTGTCGTAGAGCACATCCGAGTACTTTTTGTGGTTGTTCAGGATGAGCAAAAGCCTTGAATTCCTGCAGGCGTCAGTGAGCTCGCTGTACACCTCTCCTATGCCCAGATCCTCCATCTCCTCACGGGAGGCCACAAAATCGTGGAGATTCACGGTAAACCCGGCGTCCTTCAGCTTGCGGGCGATATATACCGAACTCGAACCCCTGAGATCCGAGGTCTCGGGCTGTCCCTTGAAGGCCATGCCGGACACGGTTATCACTTCCCCGGTGCCCCCTGACTTTGAGCTGCGTTTCCCTTTTCCGTCTCCCAGCCGGGACTCCACCCATTCCACCACCATATCCTCCAGGGATTCATTATACTTTCTGGCGGCCAGGATGAAATCCTTGCTGTCGCAGTCGGGCATGTTGTTTATCAGGATGTATGCGTCCTTTTCAAGGCAGGGACCGGCCACAAACCCGGGATAGGCGATATTGCTCCTGCCGTAGCCCTCGTTTGCGTGGAGAATGGCGTCGATGCCGTTGACTCCGAACTTCTGGGCCGCCATGCAGAACGCGTTCCCTATGGCGAAGGTCATATCCCTGTACGTGTTGCAGTAGAGCTTCACCAGCTCCGCCTCCTCAATGGAGCCGGCCTTTATCACAAAGGGAGTGATCTGCCGGAAAAGCCTCTGGGCTATATCCACGGCCGTGTCGTTATTTCCGCTGATGATCTGGGGCAGGTGCGTCAGTTCATAGATGGCCTTTCCCTCGATGGTCCTCTCGGGGCACATCCCCACCCTGATATCATCCTGCTGCCTTCCGCACAGTTCGGACAAAAAAGGCATGACCACATTTCTCGTGGTGCCTACCGACACCGTGCTCCTGAGGATTATCATCTGATCCCCGTTATACACCGGTTTTATGGATTTGAGAGCCGACCTGATATAGTCGAAATTGGGCTGTTTTACGTTATTTACCACCTCATCCGTAAGGGGAGTGCCCACCGTTATTATGAAGGCGTCGAACTCCACATCCCCCGGAAACTCCTCCACCACGAAAAAGTCCCGGCCGTTATGCCGTCTAATGAGGTTATTCAGCCCCGGCTCGTAAAAATGCGCCTTATTCTCCCTGAGACAGCTCTTTATGTGATCGCTGATCTCAGTGCCGTAAACCGTGACGCCGTTATCCGCGGCGGCTATCCCCAATGTCAGCCCCACGTAACCGAGGCCTATGATGCCTATGTTCATTCCTTCTCCTTGATTCCTTTCCCGCAAAACGCCGGTGATGTGCGTTATCGTGTATAAATAATAATCATTCGGGCTCTTTCAGTCAATCGCCGTCGCCGCAGAACAGCTTCATGTCCTCCATCCCGCAGTCGGAGGGATATTCGATCCTGACCATGCCGGAAGACGCTCCTTCTCCGGAGGGCAGCTCCGCATAGTATATATTCCGGCCTTCCGCAAGGCCGATATCCACACTGTACTCCCGGGTTCCGGGATCCTGGGCGTTATTTCCGAGTCTCACGTTTACAACGTCTCCGTCCCGTGGGGTCGAGCATGCTATCCTTATGTACCTTGCCGACAGAGGCTTTCCGGCAGAGGACACGACCACGGATCTGCCCGTGTAGGGATCTTCCGAAGATCCGCTGCCGTAGTCAGGCTCCAGGACCCTGTATCCCGAAAGCCCTTCCGACTCTTCTGCCTCTTTTTCGCTTTCATATATCCTGATAAACCTCTTCCCTTCGCACTTACCGGAGAACATCTGGCAGGAAGCCCCCATCTGCCGCATGACTTCCGGGTAATGATCGGAGCTTCCGGAGCATACGTAGAGGGTGTAATCCTGCTGCCCCGTCTCCTTTATGGCCTCCATATCGCTTTTGAGAGAAGAGTGGAACATGAAGCCCTCCCGCGATGCGTTATACAGGGTGGTGGGGCTCCAGTCCTCATCGGAGATCAGTATCCTGTCGCTCTCCGAGGTGAGGCGCTTTATCTCCTGCGACTCGTTCAGGGCGTCCGGCTTCACGTCATTTCCGGTCAGATAGGACAGATGATGGTTCACGACCGTATTGTCCCCGGCGTTTATGAAGTATGTAAGGAAAATAAGGACGCAGAGTATGACGGGAACGGCCTTCCGGGACAGACTGTTCCCCAGGGCGGATGAGAGGAAATAAAAGAGAGTCATTCCTCCCAGCACGCAGATGTAGGGAGAGACTGCGGACATATAATACTCGTGCATATAATACAGATGGAAAAGTATGAAGACCGTGAAAAAGGAGGTCAGCGCAGAGGCCAGAAGGTACAGCTTCTCCTTTTCCGTCATGCGGGTCCTCAAAAGGATGAGGGCTATGACGCCGATGATCACCATCAGGGTAAAGCCCTTATTTACATATTTCATGAGAGATATCCAGTTGGACGGGGTGAGTCGCTGGGAAAGGGTCCCGAAATTCCAGGCCTTCAGCGCTTTGGATGTAAAGTCTGCCGTGTAGGGGTCGGCGGCCTTCACCCTGTCCTCAAACCGGGTCCAGATGAATCCGGGGATGACAGGCAGGACGGAGATCGAAAGAAAGACGGCCGCAGTCTTGGGGTTCAGTTTGCGCCCCGCCCTGAGTCCGGCAATAACGTCATGGATCACCGTCACCGCGATGAAGATCACCGGAGCGAACATGGTGGTGGACTTGCACAGATAACCGAGAGCCCCTGCAGCCAGAGTGACCGCAAGGGCCGGGAGCTTCGGGTCTTTCAGGCATCTCAGATAGGCGTACAGGTAGAGGAGCGAGAGAAATACCGCCATGTACTCTATCATGAACGTCCTGGAGTGATCCACGCAGAAGGGTGAAAACAGGTAGAACATCAGAACCGACCGGGACGCCGTCCGATCCGTAAAGAGCCGGGAAAGCTTATAGAGAATAAAGGCCGAGAGATAAAAGAAAAAGATATTTGTAAGCCGGCCAATGATCTCCATATGGCTCTGTCCGAACAAAAGGGACAGAAAATATACCAGGGCCTCATAGAGAGGAAACTCGAACAGGGCCTGTGAATAATCCCCCAGAACCGGGATCCGGTAATGAAGCATGGTGAAACCGTTCCTGAACCAGTCCTGAACGATGATGGCAGTCTCTGTCTGTCTGAAATTTAACAGAGGGGAATCCAGATTCACGAGCCTTATGGCGAGGGATACAAGACCCGCCGTCAGGCAGGGCAGCCACTCCCTCATCCGGACATCACGAAGGGACTCCCGGCTCCCGGGCTTTTTTGAAGGTGCGCTCAACGATGGCTGCCTCCGCCCGAATGACCGCCTCCGCCGCCTCCCGAACTGCTGTCGGAATGGGTCACGCTGGTGGTGTAGGTCCGCACAAAGGTGTCCTCGGTGCGGGTATAGTCAAAGGCTTCGGGCTCCAGCGCTTCTTTCACGGAAAATCCGCGTTTTTTATTTTTCCCCTTGAAAACGCCCTGAACTCCGGCCTTCCCCTTATCTTCTCCCATGGGTTCCTCCTTTGCTTTGTCAGCGCTCTTTTTGAAGCCGTTCCTGAGAAGCACAACGGCAATTATGCCGAGCACCGATATCCACGCCATCTCTGTGACAGCGCCGATCAAAACCGCCACGGAAATGATGATAGTAGTGACAGCTCCGCTCATGTTCAGATGCCATTTGGGCGTCCCGCCGCGGGCAATGCGGTCTATGCCGGCCTTGCTGTGATCCGGATCCGCAGCCCTTATGGCGTTCATTCTCGCAAAGAAGAGCACCGCCAGGATCACTACCAGTATGATCACATAAATGAAGCTTGAGCCTATGTTCTTTGATACTCCCGAAGGAGAGAAGGCCGCCCAGCCCTGGGTTCCCTTCACAAGGTCGCCGAATCGCTCACAATCGTCCAGAAACGCCATCAGCGCATTATAATATTCATCGGTATACTGAAGGGCCAGATCGTCCAGGCCTTTGGTGGAGGGCAGGCGCTCCGTAAAAGCTTCGCTCAGCTTTTGGCAGGCGTTGTTCCCCACCTTGTGCCGCATGTCGCCGGAGCCGGCGACCCAGTTGTAAACGTACCCGTTGGACTCCCGGTAGACATTGTCCACCATGATGATACCGTTACCCCTGTCTCCGGGAACGTTCCAGCCGAATCCCCCTTCATCCCAGAAGGAATTTGCGTACCGGCGGATGCAGTCGTAAGCGGAATCCTCGTCCTCGGAATCATATACCGCGCCGTAAAGCTCCTCAAAGGACTGATTTTCCGTAACGATCACGATATCCCCCAGGATCTGCTCCTCAACCTCGGCTATCCTGGTTTCCAGATACATTTCCTGCTCATCCGTCAGCATGTCCGCGTAATCGTAGACCCTGGCAGTGCCGCTCTGTTCGGGATTGGTCCTCTCCCGGGAGGGCTCGCTGAACCCGTACTTCACCGCGGTGACCAGGACCCACAGCAGCACGAGCACCGCCGTGACCGCGATATATCCTGTCAGTATCTTCCGTTCTCTCAGATCTGCGCTGTTGTAATGCTTTTCTTTTCTCATATCTTTCTCCGGAAAGGGGCGGCTGAAAGCCCCTGTTCATTCATTGACCGGCTGCCCGAAAAAGCTCTGCCCCCGATGCGGCACCGCTCTCCGCTACAGGATCATCCTGAGTATCCCCGCGATGGCGGCGACCGATACCACGGTGCAAAGCCCTTCCACGATGAAATGAAGATTCAGCTTCCACCAGGATATGGGGGCTCTGCCCGATACCCGGTCGTTGGTGCCGTTCACATAGATCGTGTAGCTCCTCTTCCGGTCCTTTTCGGGATCGCCGGTTTTGGAGCCGTAGACGTAGTTGTACTCGTATACCGGGAAAAAGGCGTAGGTGCTGGCGGTATTTCTGGAGGAATACCCTGATTCGACCCGGTTTACGGAATCGTATCCCCTGACGCTGGAAAGGACCCTGTCTTCGGAGGAATCACGGGTCCAGGCGTTGCTTCTCTCATAATACTCCTCACTGTCCGGGGGCTTGTCAAAGACGGACATCTCATAACCCGGCAGGATCTCCTTAGGAAGTCCCTCCCTCTCATCCGAACGGTCAAAGGGGGCGACCCGGTCGATGATCCTGTCATTTATCCTGTCGGATGCATCTATGGGCACATCTCTGTATCTCGCCCTGTATTCCCTCACCACTCTGTAGATGTCGTGCTTTGTATAGGTGGTCTTCCCGGAATCCCAGGAAGTGGTGTTTTCACATTCATAGACTGCTCTGCCTTCGCCCTCCACATCGTAAAGGAAGAAAGGCACGTACTCGCCCTTTATGCACCTGTCATCCTCCGGATACAGGAAATCGTCGGGCATGAAGGCTATGTTGTCAAAGGCTGTCCTGATCTTCTCAAGAGCTCTGCCCCTGCCTGAATTGGGCGGGACTATCTTCTGGGGAGTGAGACCCTGATAGGTGATATTTGTGTCTAAGAGCATCCAGGAATCGCAGTATTCGCAGTGATAGGTAAGTTTCTTTTCGGCGTTCTCGATGGGGGCGCCGCAGTTGGCGCAGGAAGCTGCGGGAGAGTCTATACGATCGGAAGCCGGCGCCTGTTCGAAAGTATTTCCGCAGGACATGCACTTAAGAGAATGAACATCCGCATCATAGGTCATTCCCGCTCCGCAGCTGGGGCATGTGTATAACATAGATTACCTCCTCTTTCCGTGAGCCTTGCCGGTCTGACAATCCCGTCCTGTCATTCGGGATCTTATTTTCAGCTCCCGGTATCTCCGAAGATCCGAAGTACATCAGACCTGCTCATAATAACACATACGGGGGTACGGTGAAAACCGCCTTTATCAGGGAGCCCGGAATCCCGAAAGGTCCAGCATATCGCCCAGCTTCAGATCCCATCCCTCCGGAACGATCTCCATGAAGCCGCCCCAGGTGTAAAAGGTCATCTCACCGAAATATACCGTGCCGTCCACGATATAAAAATCCACTCTCACATAGGGGATCCCGGCTCCCAGTGTCTCCGCATAGGAGATCATCTCGTCGATCTGGGGAGGGAGGGATACGGGCTCTTTTGAGTGCTTGTAGTATGCGTACCAGGGCATGGGTTCATTGTTCCGGTCGAAATGATCGTTTGTTCTGAGGCTCAGATCCGAATGTGCTATTCCCCTGCAGACGGTGGAAAACACCACCTTTCCGTTCATGCAGGTGAGCTTGTACTCGAACGAATCCGGATTGCCCAGGGTGGGGATGAACTTTTCCGCTATTATCCTGGGCTTTATGTTTTTGTACGGCCACTCCCGGCCGCTCCAGTAAAAGTTCCGCTTCAGCGCCTTTTTAAAGTGACGTCTTGCGCTCTCCCTGTCAAACCTGCTCTTGTCCCTGCAGACAAGGAGACCTCCGCTGTCGTGAGTGGTCTTCAGCACAAAGCTGTCCGGGAGCGCATCGATGTCTATGCTGTCGAAATCATCCCACACCCCGAGCAGAGGTATCACATGCTCTTCACCGATCTTTTCGCCGACGATCCTCTTCACCTCGTATTTGTCTGCCAGGCGGGTGTATTCGGGGTTGTGATCGTGGATCTTCAGCCACTGCAGCTTTTCACACAGGGTCTTCGGGTCGGAGAGATCAAGCTCCGTCTTCATCTTGAGGGACCAGAGCTTTCTGATATACTCCTCATCGGACATGGAATGGTAGAAGCCGTGGGCTGCGAGAAAATAAAACCGCGCTGCGGGATCCCTTATCAGATCCCGGACCAGATCCATCCTGCTCATTTTCACATCTCCTTTCTTCCGGGTGACTGTGTATCTCTCCGCTTCGGGAGCGCCGTCATCTCCCGTGAGTCGTTACATTATAGCACAGATCAGACGCTTCAGGAGGTTCCTTTCCCCGGCGACGGATGTGAAAGGATCTCCCTGTCATCGGAGCTTTCCTGTTGTAACTGTAAGGCCGATATAGTATCATCTGTTCATGAAAGGAAGCAGATCATGAATAGGATATATGGCTATCTGAAAAAGACTTTTTCCTATGTGACAAGACTCTTTTCAACACACCCGGTGACCTTTGCGGCGGTCTGCA
>JAEELB010000004.1 GCA_016288705.1 Lachnospiraceae bacterium
CGTCATAGATGAGATACTGAAGGTGACGGACGGACACGGCTGTGAAAAGGCCATCGACTGCTCCGCGGCGGACGGCGGACGCCAGACCGCGGTCAGAGGGACCAGGGACTACGGAAAGATCGCCCTTGTGGGTGAGGGACATACCATGACACTGGAGCCCAGCCCCGATCTCATGCATCCCACAAAGACCATCTACGGCAGCTGGGTCACCTCGCTCTGGAAGATGGAGGATCTGGTGGAGCACCTGGTGCGCTGGAACATCCATCCCGAGGAACTCATCACCGATGAATTCCCTCTGGAGAAGGCCGGAGAAGCCTATGCGCTTATGGCCGGCGGACATTGCGGCAAGGTCGCCGTGGTATTTCCCGACTGAGGGCACGGATAAGAGCATGACGTTTTGAACGCGCTCGTTTCTGACCGCAAATGACGGTTATTTGCGGTCAGGAGCGCAGAAAGGACGATAGTATGGGACACTATAATGATTACAGCCATCAGGTGCCGAAGCGCAGGCTGTCAAACGGGATGGAGATCCCGGCCATCGGCCTCGGAACCTTTGGCTCCGACAAATATGGCGCGGACTCCGTTTCCGATGCCGTGTACGGCGCCGTGAAGACCGGTTTCAGACTCATAGACTGCGCCACTGTTTATACGAATGAGGACAGGATAGGCGAGGTGTTCGGAAAACTGTTTTCCGAAGGCGCCGTCAAAAGAGAGGATCTGACAGTCACATCCAAAGTCTGGAACGACCAGCACAGGGAAGTCGGAAAGGCCTGCAGACAGTCCCTCAAGGATCTGGGACTGGACTATCTGGATCTTTATTTCCTTCACTGGCCTTTCCCCAATTATCATGCGCCCCATTGCGACGGGGATTCCAGAAATCCTGATTCGAAGCCTTTTTCCGTTGATGAATTCATGGATACATGGGGACAGATAGAGAAGCTTCATGACGAGGGACTTATAAGGGCGGCATGCATGTCCAATATGACCATACCCAAGCTTGAGGCGGTGCTTCCTCTCTGCAGGATCAAGCCCGCAGCTATCGAGATGGAGCTTCACCCCAGTTTCCAGCAGAAGGAACTCTATGATTACTGTGTGGGCAAAGGGATACAGCCCATAGGCTTCTGCCCCATGGGGTCGCCTTCCAGACCGGAAAGAGACCGCACCCCGGAGGATGTGGCTGATACGGAACTCCCCTCCATCGTGGATGCGGCCATGGCACACGGCGATCATCCCGCTGTGACCTGCCTTAAATGGGCCGTTCAGAGAGGACAGATCCCCATCCCCTTCTCGGTAAAGCAGTCCCAGTATGTAAACAATCTCAAGGCGGCTTTCATTGATCCTCTGACCGATGAGGAGATGAAAGCGATTGCGGCCGACGACAAGGATTGCAGGCTTGTAAAGGGACAGGTATTCCTCTGGCCCGGAGCCACCGACTGGCAGGATCTGTGGGATATCGACGGAACCATCACAGGCGGCGGGAAATAAAGGCTCTGCCGGAGCCGGTCCGCAGATGAACGGAAGGTGTGAGAATGTACGAACAAAGCGCAGCCTGGAATGAGTATTACAGGGAACTTGAGCCGCCGAGGAGACGGGAACTCCTTGAAAAGCTTATTTCCGAAGAGGAGGATGACGGCGCAAACGGATTCCGCCGCAGGCTTTTCGAGTCCAGATATACGGATCCCAAAAGACCCGGACAGACGGTGGACAATTTTTTGTGGCAGTGCGTGAACTTCATTTTCCTGTTCAAGACCATGAGGCTTTTCTACCGAAAGGACAGAAAAGAGGTGCTGCGCGGCATCGAGATTCTTTGCATCAGGGAAGCGGCTGACTTCGGGGATGCCGGAAGAAAAGCTCTCTACTGGGAGTTCAGAAATACCTTCAGGAGATATTTTAAGAGCTGCGAGAGCAGTTCCTACAGAAGAAAGATGTTCGGGCTCATGAGCGCCAGCGATGATGAGAAGACCTGGCAGAAATGCCTTGATACCTGGCAGATGTCCAGAGGCGTGTCTCTCAAGTTCGACCTGGCGGATGAGCTCGCGATCTGGAATGAAGCGGCAAAAGATGAGTATTCCTGCCAGGATCCCGACGCTCTGAAGAGATTCGAGGATTACGACAGGGAACAGACCGTGTGAAGAAAAAGGAGGAAAGAATGGCAAAAAACAGATACATCGGAGAATATCCCGCGATAGGGATCAGGCCTATCATTGACGGAAGGCAGGGCCCTCTCGGGGTCAGGCAGTCCCTTGAAGACCAGACAATGGGAATGGCGAAGGCCGCAAAAGAGCTTTTTGAACAGAATCTGAAATATTCAAACGGAGAGCCGGTGAGAGTGGTCATCGCAGATACCACCATAGGCCGGGTGGCTGAGGCTGCAGCCTGCGAAGCGCAGTTCCGGAAGGAAAATGTGGCCATCACCCTTTCGGTCACTCCCTGCTGGTGCTACGGCGCGGAGACAATGGACATGAATCCCCTGACCATAAAGGCCGTCTGGGGAATGAACGCCACGGAGCGTCCCGGGGCCGTGTACCTTGCATCGGTCCTTGCCACCCACTCCCAGAAGGGACTTCCCGCATTCGGAATTTACGGAAGAGATGTGGTGGAAGCGGACGATATGAGGATCCCGGATGATGTCAGGGAAAAGCTCCTGAGATTCGGAAGGGCTGCCGTAGCTGCAGCTACCATGAGAGACAAGAGTTACCTTCAGATAGGCTCCGTCTGCATGGGCATCGGCGGCTCCATAATCAATCATGATTTCATGGAGGAATACCTGGGCATGAGAGTCGAATCCGTGGACGAGGTGGAGATCATCCGCCGCATGGAGGAGGAGATCTACGACAAGGATATGTACGAAAAAGCCCTTGCCTGGACGAAGAAATACTGCAAGGAGGGCTTCGACAAGAATCCCGAGTTTATCCAGAAGAGCAGGGAACAGAAGGACAAGGACTGGGAGTTCACGGTAAAGATGCTCTGCATCGTCATGGATCTCCTGAACGGAAATCACAATCTTCCCAAAGAGACCTACGAGGGGAAGGAATACGAGAAGGAGGAGGCAAGAGGGCACAACGCCATCATGGGCGGCTTCCAGGGACAGCGCCAGTGGACGGATTTCTATCCGAACTGCGATTATCCCGAGTCTCTCCTGAACTCTCCCTTTGACTGGACGGGAGCCAGGGAACCCTATGTGTTCGCCACGGAAAATGACACCCTGAACGCCGTGGGGATGCTGTTCATGAAGCTCCTTACCAACAGATCCCAGATGTTCGCCGATGTCAGGACCTACTGGAGCGGTGCTTCCGTGAAGAGGGTCACGGGCTACGATATCGAAGGCCACGCAAAGGACGCCGACGGCTTCATCCATCTGATCAATTCGGGCGCCTGCACACTGGATGCAAACGGCGAAGTAAAGGATGCATCCGGAAACTCCGTTATGAAGCCCTGGTATGAGTACAACGAAAAGGACATCGAGGCGGTCATGGACAAGGTCGAATGGTGCCCTGCAGACAACGGATACTTCAGGGGCGGCGGTTATTCCTGCCGTTACACCACAAGAGCGGAGATGCCCATGACCATGATCCGCCTGAACATCGTGAAGAATCTCGGCCCTGTGCTTCAGATCGTAGAGGGATGGACCGTGCATCTTCCCGAGGAGGTATCAGACACCCTTTATAAGAGGACCGATTACACCTGGCCCTGCACCTGGTTCACCCCCCGCTGCGACCATGTGGAGGGGAGCCCCTTCTGCACGGCATATGATGTGATGAATAACTGGGGCGCCAATCACGGAGCCATAAGCTACGGTCATATCGGAGCGGATATCATCACTCTTGCGTCAATGCTCCGCATACCCGTGTGCATGCACAACGTTCCCGCAAAGGACGTGTTCCGCCCCAGCGCCTGGAACGCCTTCGGAACCGACAAGGAAGTTCAGGATTACGGCGCATGCAAGGCTTACGGACCTCTTTACAGGACCGTAAGGTGATGGTCTGACCGCAGTTTTTTCACGCGTATTTCCGGATGAGGCCCGGCAATGAGGCCTCGTCCGGATCATAAAAAGGAGACAGGATAAAATGCTAAAAGGTATACCTAAGATTCTTTCACCCGAACTTCTGAAAGTGCTTGCGGAAATGGGACACTCCGATGTCCTTGTGATCTCTGACGGAAATTTCCCCGCCGAGACCATGGGGAAGGACGCAAAAGTGATAAGGGCGGACGGTCACGGCGTTCCCGAACTGCTTGACGCGATACTCACCGTGTTCCCTCTGGACACCTATGTGGATCACCCCGTGAACCTCATGGAGGTCATGCCCGGGGATAATGTTGAGACTCCCATCTGGAAGGAATACGAAAAGATCGTGGCAAAGCACGACGACAGGGGAGCGTCAGCCATCGGACAGATAGAGAGATTTGCTTTCTATGAGAAGACCAGAAAAGACGCATATGCTGTCATCGCCACCGGCGAGAGCGCGCTTTACGCCAATATCATGCTTCAGAAGGGCGTTGTAACCGACTGAACTATGTGCGACGGCCTCCTGCAGCATCATTCTGCCGGAGGCCGTTCCGTTATTACGGCGGATGGCGCTGCAATCCATTCTGCCGGTCAGCCTGCTCATCGTTTTTTTGCTTAAAGATGTTATTTTCCCGGAGGTATAATCAAATGGCAGCGACTATCAAAGACATACGGAGAGTCACGGGGCTTTCTCTTGCGACTATTTCCAAGTGCCTGAACGGAGGCAACGTCCTTCCCGAAAACAGGATAAAGATAGAGGCTGCCGTAAAGAAACTCCATTACGAGGCAAATGACGCCGCCAGAAGTCTGGTGACCAAAAGAACCCGGACCGTGGGGGTTATAGTGTATGAGATCGACAGCATCTTCAACGGAACCCTGCTCAAATATATAGGGGCGGAGCTCAGAAATCATCAATACGGAATGCTGATCTGCGACTCGGGACAGAGCGAGGAGACGGAAGCCAGGAACATCGCCTTCCTCTTGAGCAAAAAGGTGGACGGCATCATCGTGATACCCGTCACCGAAGACGGCAGGGTCTTTAAACCCGCCCTGGATGCCGGCGTGCCCGTGGTCCTCATTGACAGGTATGTGGACAACAGCAGGTGCGACTGCGTCCGGATAGATAACAGGGCGGCAGCCAGGGAAGCCGTGAACAGGCTGATCGAGGCGGGGCACAGAGACATTGCTTTGATCGGGTCCGACCGGATATTTACCGGAAGGGAGAGGATCGCAGGCTACAGGGATGCCATGAGGGATGCGGGACTGCCTGTGAAGGACGGCTACTGTGAACTCGGCAATCACTCAATCGAACACGGATTCAACGGGATGAAGAGGCTGCTTCAGCTGCCGGAAAGGCCTGATGCGGTCTTCATGGCAAATTACGACATTATCCTGGGGAGCATTATGGCGATGAACACTCTTCAGGTTTCCTGCCCTGAAGAGATATCCGTCATCGGCTTTGACGACCTTATCATTTCCCACGTGGTCAAACCCGATATCACCACCGTGGTCCAGCCCATGAGCCAGATGGGCGAAAAAGCGGTGGATCTGCTGTTGGACAGGATAGAGCACGAAAACAGGGAAGCCCCGGTTCAGATCGTGTTGTCCACAAAGATCACCGAGGGGGATTCGATCGCTGTTTCAAAAAAAGGCTGAGGATTTGCATTCAAAAATCATTCTCAGAAAAAGAATACTTGCCCTCAGGGACCTTATGAAACCTGACGAACGGGAGAGAGAGGAACTCCTTATCTGCGAAAAGGTTTTGAGGGATCCGGAGTACAGGGCGAGAAAACAAGTCTTTATCTACGCCGCATACAGAAGTGAAGTCTCCACGGATATGATCATCCGGGAAGCGCTTTCCGACGGACACAGGGTCTACGCTCCGAAGATCGTGGACGAGGAAAACGGTTCTATGGAATTCTTCCGGATTCTCGGCGCTGCCGATCTGGCTCCGGGATACAGAGGGATTCCCGAACCTGTCGGCGACGCCGGTTTCGACGGCTCTTTCGATGATGTATACATGATCCTTCCCGGGGCGGTATTCGATCCCGGGGGAAGGCGGGTCGGTTACGGCAGGGGGTTCTATGACAGGTATCTGAAAGGGAAGGAAGCAGCGTTCAAGGCGGGTATCTGCTTTTCCTGCCAGATCGTTGAAAAGGTGCCATCGGATCCCTGGGACGCCGTGATGGACCGCGTGATCTCCGGGGGCGCGTGATCCGTGATCCGGGTTGCGGGTCCGACAACAGCGCTGTCACCGGGGATTTTCCCCTTACTCGATCACGATGCCTTTTCTGTGGTATAATGCTGTGCGGTCGTTTCCGCTTCTTTTATCCGCCCTCCGGTGGCGGGATCCCTGCGGAAAAGATATGAAATGATGAAACGGGGAGGATGATCATGACGGATCTGGTGAAAATGGGGGAA
>JAEELB010000045.1 GCA_016288705.1 Lachnospiraceae bacterium
CCCATTTTGTGCGAAATATTACTCGTCCGGCACCACCTTGGGGAGATTTTTCGCAATGGAAGGCCATTTTCAGCCGATTTGTGCGAAATTCTTTCTAGTCTCAGGGGATTTTCGCACTGGAAGGTCGATTTCACCCATTTTATGCGAAATATAACTCGTCCGGCACCACCTTGGGGAGATTTTTCGCACTGGAAGGCCATTTTCAGCCGATTTGTGCGAAATTCTTTCCCGGCCAGCGGACTTTTCGCACTAAACCATGATTTTCAGGCATTTTGTGCGAAAATCAGACTCCTCTCCGGCTTTCCTCCGGGTTTTTTCGCACTGATCAGCCATTTTCAGCCGATTTATGCGAAAATCAGACTCCTCTCCGGCTTGTATATGCTATACTGTTCATGTTTATCAACCGATTGATGGCAAAAAAGTCGTACAGGGTTATACAGCCTGAACGGATAAAAAACTGATAAAGGAAGCCGAAGGACGCCCCGCAGTTTGACGATCTGACCTCGCTTGCGATCAGATACAAAGGAGCAGAATGATGGAATCAGTACAGGTCACTTGGGATAGCAAAGAACACACACTCAATATCGCGCTTTCGGGACGGCTGGACGCCGCATCGGGACCTGATGTTGAAAAGAAGGTCCTCTCATTTCTTGAAGGACGGGAAGACGCTTCCTGTACAGTGGACGTCGAAAAGCTCGGATATATAAGCAGCGCCGGCCTGCGAGTCCTGCTTGACATCAAGAAATACTGCGATGATATGAAGATCGTAAATGTTTCCCTCGATGTATACGACATACTGATGATGACCGGCCTGACCAAGTTCATCGATGTGGAGCGCCGCATCCGCAAGATGCGTGAGCCTTCTCCGGGAGACCTTATATACAGGGGAACAGACAGCAGGTTCTATCGTTCGACCAGCGATCTTGCGGTAAGAGTGTTCGATCCGGGCATCAGCCTCGCCGAGGTACAGAGATGTTTTCAGCTTTCCAAGACCGCCGTGTCTCACGGGATCCCGACTCCCATAGCCTTTGAGATCGTCTCCTGCGGTGAAGCCTACGGTATCCTGTGTGAGAGAACTGAGGGGAAAACGCTTGCCGATATCTGGGGAGAAGGACCGGATCTCATGCAGAATGAAGCAAAGAGGTTATCCGAGCTTGTAAATATGATGCACTCCACAGTGGTGGAAAAAACCGAGCTTCCCGACTTTGCCGGTAGAACGCTTGAAGAGCTGAAGAAAGATGCGGAACTGCCCGATGACAGGAAACAGTCTCTTATGCAGATAATAGGCAGGCTTCCTGCCGCGGATGATTTTCTTCTCGGTAATCTCAGACTGTCAAACGTGCTGGTGCAGGAAGACAGGCTTATGTTCATGGATCTTACAAGGTGCGGGCGGGGCAATCCGGTGCTTGACCTTCAGGCAGCCATTTCGGCCATGTTCGCGGACGGGCACGGAGCCTTCTGGAAACAGTTCTTCGCATGGTATACCCTGAAGATGGAGGAGGAAAAGAAAATACTCCTTGAGCGTCTGCTCGATCCCTCGATAAAACCCTGGTGGTAGATCAACCCTGCCTCAGCTCGTTCTCCCTGATCAGGTCAAATGGAACCTCCTCGACCTCTCCGTTTCCTTTTATCCTGTAAATGATATCCGCTCTCCGGAGAGTCTCGGTCCTGTGCGCCACCAGCAGCACCGTGCAGGTTCCCATGATAGCCTCGATCGCTTCCTGCACCTTCCGCTCATTTTCGGCGTCAAGAGCGCTGGTGGCCTCGTCAAACAGTATTATCCTGGGTTCCCTGAGAAGCGCCCTGGCTATGGAAATCCTCTGCTTCTGGCCTCCTGAAAGATTGTCTCCCCCTTCGTACACCGGCCTCCTGAGACCCTCGGGATGATCCTCATACAGATCGGAAAGACCCACGCTCTTCAGCACCTCCATGACCCTTTCCGTTGTGACATAATTAAGTCCGTAAACCAGATTGTCCAACAGGGTTCCGGAAAACAGCACCGTGTTCTGCGGGACCACTGCGACGTAGCTCCTGTAATTGTTCTTGTCCAGTTCGTCGATATCCACTCCGTCTATGAGTATCTGTCCCGAATCCTTTGAATAGATCCCGAGGATCAGGCTCAGCAGCGTGGTCTTTCCGATCCCGGACCTGCCCACAAAAGCCACGCTCTTTCCGGCCGGCACGCTGAAACTGAGCCCGTTGAACACGGGCCTGTCCCCTTCATCATACGAGAACACCAGGTCTCTTACCTCGATACCTCCCTTTACCGGCTGAGGCAGCTTCCGTGTCCCGTTCTTTTCGACATCTTTTTCAAAGAGGATCTCATTTACGCTCCGCAGGCTGTCGTAGCCCTGGACGAGCTGCGGCATCTGATCCAGAACCTTCTGTACGCTGTTGATGACCGTATCAAACAGCGAAATGAACAGGACCACGGCGCCTATGGTGATCTGCCCTCTGACAGTAAGGAAAGCCGCAAGGGCGAGGCACACCAGTTTCAGGCCCTGGGCGCTGCCATATCCGATACTGTTGAGTCTGAGCTGGTATCTGTCGAAAACAACCGCAGCCTGCATCACGTCCGAAACCTTGGAAAAGATCCTCTTATACTCTTCGCGCTCAAGACCATGGGCCCTGGTAACCTTTTCCATGGTGAGCATCTCCTTAAATGATGCGTTGGAATCCTCCATCCTCTTTCTCAGGTTCACCTTGCTCTCACCTATGGGCTTCCTGAATGCCCGTATCAGACCCGAAGCCGCAGGCACCGCCGCCGCGTAGAAAATGAGCATGACAGGCATTTTGAGCAGGGATACGATGGCTACAAAGACGATGTCTATGGACATATGTAGCACGTCCTGAAGATTTTCATACATGAAGAACTTTATGAACTGAACGTCCGAAGCCAGTTTGGACAGGAGTCTTCCGTCCTGGGCGTTATTGTGATATTTCATGGAGAGCATCTGGAGTTTCTTCACCAGAGCCAGCTTAAATCCGTTTTCCACCCTTCTCACGAATCTGTGATATACGCGGTTATCAAGCCATGCACAGATAAGGTTCAGGGTGAGGGCGACGGCGCTGGCGGCGAACAGGAGAATGATCCTGCCGACGTCAGCCTTCCCTTCGGCAGAGATAAGATCGATTATATCCGAGGCAAATACCGGAAGAGCCAGCGCAAACAGGTGTTTCACGCTTTTGTTTATCAGGGCCCAGGACACCAGCAGCTTGTGTCTGCCCGCCAGATAGCGCAGAATGCCTTCGGGTCTTTCCGCAGCGGAAGAGTCCTCATTTTCATAATAGGAGTATATCTCTTCGCTTATATCCGGGTCACTCCTGCCGTCAAAGTGTATGCTGAAGCGGTTCACGCCGGCTGAATAATGACAGTAGATAAGATCGTAATATCTGAGAAGGATATTTCTGCTGATCTCATCCTCTATCTCTTCATCACTGTTTTCGGTCAGAACGCCCTCAAGTCCGGACATGTGGGGGCCGGAAGCGCATATCTCCACGGAGCCTCTCCTTCCGCAGGACAGGCTGACATCTTTCATGTCAAGCTTTTTCAGGCGATTGAGGAGTTCTTCGCAAATAAGGACACAGAGATCGGCGGGAATGTGGTCTTTTTTGTATCCGTCGACACATTCCCTCACATATTCCGAGGCTTTTCCGATATCCCCGGCATTTCGTATCTCTATAACCTTTCTCATGTCGTGTCCATCAGGTTCCCGATCCCCCCGGCTTCGTGGGGCGCATGATCCTGTCCGGGAAGTGTGTCATATCTTTACATCAGGGGTGCTATCAGACGGAGGATCAGCTGCTGCAACCGCAGGAATCTGGATCTGCCCGTGCGGTATTCTTCCGTGACCTCCCTGCACTTTTCAAAGGTCTCTTCAAACATCTTCTTTGTATCCGCGACAGCCCGGCAGTCATACATCAGAACGCCGTTCTCAAAGTGATGGTACAGGCTTCGGAAATCCAGATTGATGGTGCCGCAGGTGGCCACCTCGTCATCCGACACACACTGCTTGGCGTGGCAGAAACCCGGAGTAAACTCAAATATCCTGACCCCGTTTCTCACAAGACCCGCGTAATATGATCTGGTCAGACTGTAGACCAGTTTCTTGTCAGGTATGCCCGGGGTTATGATGCGGACATCCACGCCGCTCTTTGCGGCAAGGGCAAAATCGGAGATCATCTCATCGGTGATGATAAGGTACGGCGTGACGAACCATGCATATTTCTTTGCGTTTCTGAGGACGTTCATGTATACGTTCTCGCCCGTATGCTCATTGTCAAGGGGACTGTCACCGTAGGGCTGGACAAAGCAGTCCTCCCGGGCGGTATAGGGCTCCTTCACTTCGAGGTAGCGGGAATAATCCTCGTCGTCAACGTCATCATTTCTGATGGCGTTCCAGTTCTCAAGAAAAGTCACGGTGAGACTCTTGACCGCATCCCCCTCAAGCCTTACGCCGGTATCCAGCCAGTAGCCGTAGGGCTCGGTCACATGGAAATACTCATCCGCAATGTTGTAACCGCCGGTGAAGCCCACTTTTCCGTCTATGACAGTGATCTTTCTGTGATCACGGTTATTTATAAAGAAATTGAGGATGGGATGCATGGGATTGAAAACACGGCATTTGATCCCGTCCGCCTCCATCACTTTCACAAAGGAATTACCGATAAAGCCCATGCTTCCCACGTAATCGTAGAACAGCCTCACCTCCACTCCGGCCCTGGCTTTTTCCCTGAGGACCGCGTGAAGGGGCTCAAAGGACTTGCCGTACTCTATGGCATGATACTCCATGAATATAAAGTGTTCAGCCTTTTTCAGATCTTCTATCTGGGCGTTGATACCTTCCGCGCCGTCAGGATAGAATTTTATATCGGTATTGTTGTAAACCGGATACCCGGCATAATCCCGCACGTAACGGAACTGATTGCCGACACCGGGATTTTTCGTCATTACTTTTTGCAGTTCTTCTTCATTTTTCGGGAGTAAAGGCAAAAGGACCCTGTCCAGATCCCTGTACCGCCTCACCATCCTCCAGGTGCCGCCGTTAAGCCCCAGCATCAGATACAGGAACACCCCCAGTATGGGGAAGGCGGAAATGATGATGAGCCACGGCATCTTCACGGAGGGAGTCTCGTGCCTTGAATAAATGTAAAGCACCAGGATCACCGCCAGGACCGTGATGACCTTTGCCACCCACGCAAATCTGGTCTCAAGACGGAAATACAGCACATAGATAACCGCTACCTCGGCGAGTATGGCCAGTATGGCAAACACCGCTCTTTTGATCCCGTTTGTCATATTAATGTTTTCTTCAGTCATTTTCTCTCTCCCTTGCGGATCTGATCAGATCCTCCCTGTCCTCCTTCGTGACCGGGGGCATCCCCATCTTCTCTTTGGATGCGCTGATCTTGTCCGCAAATGTCACTACCCAGCCCTCCCTGTATTTCGGAACGCCGGGTTTCAGGGGAAACATGTGGCACCTTATGGTATCCGTGACCCTTTCGTCATCCTCACCCGTGAGTTTTCTGTAGACATCGACGGAGTCCAGTGGGTGTCTTACGAGACATTCCGCATTATTGCGGAATTTTTCCTTCCGTCCCAGTATGCCCAGATCGTGGCACAACGAGGCGATCACCACATTCTTCAATGTGGGTTCATCAGTAAATCCCCATGAAAGACAGAGCCTGACCGCTTCAAGGGTCACTCCCAGAGTGTGGTCTCCCACATTCATGTTCAGATGATGCACCTGATCAAAGCTGCTCTGAAACTCATCGGAAAGGATCAGAGAGCGTCCATGCCTGATGATGATTTCTTTTATGCGTTCATCCATACAGTTTCGGCTCCCGACCCGGCGCGCCGCAGCCTCAGGAGTCTCCATCGGAGTATATCTGCAGATGAGACTCCGGCCAAAGTCTCCCTCGCGGTCAGGTCCGCGGAAGAGACCCCGGCGCGTCGTCACCACAGAGCAGGGGGAAATCCCCCTGCTCAATAATATCGGTACTTATATGATCCGGGATATGCCCTCGGGATCACTCTGCGGAATCGGAATTTCCGTACTTCTGATCGTACTCCGCAATGGCTTCAAGCATTTCAAGGATAGCAAGATCGGCATTTCCGATGAGGAACAGAGCCGACGCATAGCAGCTGTCGATATAATCAAGGCTGTGCTCCACATATCTCTCTATATCTCTCTTGTCCCTGGCAGCCCTCATCTCCTGGATCTTCGCTTCGACAGTCATCTGGGCCTTAAGGAGAGCGCTTGAGAGTTTGCTCTTGTCCTTTTCTCCCTGGATGCGAAGGTTTTCCTTCATGGCTTCCACGTCACCCCTTACGGTGCCGACCTTATCATCAAGAGCCTCTTTGCCCAGTTCCTTCGCTGCCTTTGCGTCCTCTGCGGCAGCCTTTGCCTTCTCGTTGAGTTCGGCCACTTTCTGGTCCAGCTGATCGATCTTTTCTTTCCAGTTTTCGTTCATCTGTTTTCCTTCCTTTCTCTGACCCGAAGTACCTGTACTGCGGGAAATTGTTGACCGGAGCAGAATATATCCGGCTTGGCTACTCTCTTTTGGCGGACCCGGCGAGCACTTCTTCGATACATTTCCACACGTCTCCCGCGCCCATGGTGATAACGATGTCGCCGGGGATCGCTTTATCCCTGACATACCGGGAAGCCTCGGACAGACCGCCTTTGTACACGGCGTCCCCGCCCTTTTCCCTTATGCGCTCCGAAAGAAGTTCGGATGAAACCTCCGGATCGCGCGCCTCCCGCGCGGCATAAATATCAGGCAGCACCACATGATCCGCAATGGACAGAGCATCCGCGAAATCCTCCAACAGCGCCTTGGTGCGGGAATAGGTGTGGGGCTGGAAGATCACCCAGAGCTCGTTTTTCTCGTATTTCATCGCTGTCTCAAGGGACGCCCTTATTTCCGTAGGGTGGTGGGCGTAATCGTCTATGACTTTGATCCCGTCCCTCTCCCCCTTGTATTCCAGGCGTCTTTGGGCTCCCGTAAATGCTTTGAGAGCCTCAGCGGCCTTTTCCCTGTCTGCGCCCGTGAGGTCGAAGGCCGCAACGGCGGCAAGGGAATTGCTGACATTGTGGGCCCCGGGAACTCCCAGTGTCACCTTCATCGCAGGATGCCCGGGACTTAACAGGGTGTATGAGGCTCTGGCGGCCTCGTCATAGGTGATATCAACGGCCCGGTAGTCGGCAACACGGGCTTTGGACTCATCTCCGGGATCCGGCCCTTTGGCACCTCCGGAAATAAAACCTTCGCCATCATCAACGCCGAAGGTCACCACGCGGCAGGTGATCCCTTCAAGAAATTCCTGCAGCCTGTCCAGGCTGTTATTTATGATCAGAACGCCGTCATCAGGGATCCTTTCCGCAAATTTTCTGAAAGACCTTCTGATATCTTCGATATCCTTAAAGAAATCCAGATGATCGGCGTCAATGTTCAATATAACTCCCACGCCGGGGTGAAATTCCAGAAAACTGTTTGTGTATTCACAGGCTTCGGCAATGAGGAGTTCGGCCTTTCCGTCTCTGTAACCCCCGCCCACCGAGGGCAGCACGCCGCCTATGAAAAGGGTGGGGTCCAGACCGGCCATCAGCGCCATCTCAGACAGCATGGAAGTGGTGGTGGTCTTCCCGTGGGTGCCTGCCACGGCCACAGGCATGCCGTAGGCTTTCATTACCTGTCCCAGAAGGCCTGCCCTTGTGTACAAAGGGATGTCCAGTTCCTCCGCAGCTTTCATCTCGGGGTTATCCGGGTGGATCGCTGCCGTATATACTATGAAATCCGGCTTCTCATGATCAGTGATGTTCCCGGCCTGCTGGGGGGAATACACCGTTATGCCTTTGCTCTCCAGCATCTCCGTGACGGAACTCCTCACTCCGTCGGACCCTGTCACGGTAAATCCTCTCGCCTTCAGGTGCAGCGCAAGCTCGCTCATGCTCACGCCGCCGATACCCATAAAATAAACCTTAGCCGGCCTGTTAAGATCAAGTTCTTCCATTTCTGTCCTCACGGCTTCCCGATCCTGACGATCCCGGGAGTCTGTTCTGATTATTTGTCCCTGTATTATACAGGCATAGTTCGTTTTGTTCAACCTTCGGGATCTCCCCGGACCGGAGAAAGGGTCCGCATTTTACCGGAGGGACGCTGCACGGGACCTGTTCCCCCGCCTCTTTACCGGATTCTCCCTCATAAGCTATAATGGACAGTATGTTCAACACAGAGGAAGAACTGAAAAAGCTCCCCAAATCCCCCGGAGTCTATATCATGCACGGAGAAAAGGATGAGGTCATCTATGTGGGAAAGGCAAAGAACCTCCACAACCGTGTGCGTTCTTATTTCCGTAAGATCGTCGGGAGGGGGCCTGCCATCGACCGGATGGTGTCCCAGATATCCCGCTTCGAATACATCGTGACCGACACCGAGCTGGAGGCTCTGGTGCTCGAAAATAACCTTATCAAGGAGTACGAGCCCAAATACAACACCATGCTCAGGGACGACAAGACCTATCCCTACATCAAGGTCACCGTAAATGAAGACTTCCCCCGCATCCTTTTCGTGCGCAGGCTGAAAAAGGACCGTTCAAGGGTCTTCGGACCTTATTCTTCATCCTACGCCGTCCGGGATACCATAGAGCTGTTAAATAAGATCTACGGTCTCAGGACCTGCTCCATGAAACTGCCGGAAGCAGCGGGCAAGACGCGGCCATGTCTTAATTATCACATGAAACAGTGCTGCGGTCCCTGCACGGGACAAGTCAGCAAGGAGGAGTACAGAAAACGGGTGGATTCCGCCCTGGCATTTCTGGACGGCAGATACGAATCCGTCATAAGCGATCTGGAAGAGCGCATGAACGCGGCCTCGGAAAAGCTGGAGTTTGAGGAGGCGGCCCGGCTCAGGGACCTTATCTCCAATGTAAAGAGCATACTCCAGAGACAGAAGATCACCGGCTACAATGAGGAAGACCGGGATGTGATAGCCCTTGCCAGGGGCGATTCGGACGCCGTGGTACAGATATTCTTCATCCGTTCCGGGAAAATGATCGGGCGTGACCACTTCTACATGACCCACGTCACGGACACGGATGACGACGAAGTAATGTACGGCTTTATTCGCCAGTATTACGCCGGAACTCCCTACATCCCTCAGGAGATAATGCTTAGCTCCAGGGTGCCGGATGCGGAACTCATCGAAGAGTGGCTGTCCGGGAGGAAAGGCCGAAGGGTGCATATCCTGGTGCCGGAACGGGGCAGCAAGGAAAAGCTCCTGGAGCTTGCAAAGGAAAATGCAAGGCTCGTCCTCACAAAGGATTCCGAAAGGATCAGACTGGAAAACGCAAGGACCGTCGGCGCCGTGCGGCAGATCTCCGATCTCCTGGGGCTGCCTCAGATACACAGGATGGAAGCCTTCGATATCTCAAATATAAGCGGCTTTCTGAACGTAGGGTCCATGGTGGTCTTTGAGGACGGACGCCCGAAGAAAAGCGACTACAGGAAATTCCGTATCAAAACCGTGGCCGGCCCGGACGATTACGCCTGCATGAAGGAAGTCCTGACAAGGCGGTTCGAGCACGGGCTCGCGGAGAAGGAGACCTCCGGTTCCGGTTTCAGCGTTTTTCCCGATATCCTCCTCATGGACGGCGGAAGGGGCCAGGTAAACATCGCAACAGGAGTTTTGAAAGAACTGGGTCTCGATATCCCCGTTGCCGGCATGGTGAAGGACGACTTTCACAGGACCCGGGGAATTTACTGGAATAATGAGGAAATACCCATAGATACCCATTCGGAAGGCTTCAAGCTCATCACCAGGGTACAGGATGAAGCCCACCGCTTCGCCATAGAGTATCACCGCTCACTCAGGTCCAAAAATCAGGTCCAGTCTGTTCTGGACCAGATACCGGGGGTGGGGGAAGCCCGCAGGAAAGCTCTGATGCGGAGATACTCTTCCCTCTCGGAAATAAAAGAGGCCTCCGCGGAAGATATCGCGAAGACCCCCGGAATACCGGCTTCTGTGGCCGAAGAGATCAGAAACTATCTGAACGGTAAGGATCAGTTTTCATCCGGATCCTGAACCCCCGAAAACACACCGCCGGAAGCGGGCTCCTGCTGCCCCTCTCCATTCTGAGGAGCGCCTGTGGGAACCTGCTGCCACTGACCGTTCTGAGGAGCGCCTGTGGGGACCTGCTGCCACTGACCGTTCTGAGGAGCGCCTGTCGGGACCTGCTGCCACTGACCGTTCTGAGGAACCCCAGTCGGGACCTGCTGCCACTGACCGTTCTGAGGAACCCCTGTGGGGACCTGCTGCCATTCTCCGTTCTGAGGAGCGCCAGTCGGGACCTGCTGCCACTCTCCGTTCCGAGGGGCGCCTGTACTGCCCCCGGTTTCAGGCTGCGCCTGCCCGGTCCTGGGGAGGTTATCCCGGATAAAAGGGAAACTGGTCTCATTATCATATGCCTGCTGGGGCGTGATGCCTGTTGCAGGTCCTGCCGGAGCGCCTCCGTTACTGCTTCCAGAGCCGCTTCCGCTATCATTGCCGGCGGCGGGATTCCCGCTGCCGTTATTATTTCCGTAAACTCCGGCTTTCTCCATGGATCTACGTACGATGGCCGCCTCCTCGCTCTCCGCTACCTCGGGCAGACCCTTTTCACGTCTGTAGATCTCCATGAACTCCCTGCCGGTAATGGTCTCCTGCTCAAGAAGATGCGCCGCAAGCCTGTCCAGAAGGATCCTGTTCTCCTTAAGCAGCCTCCTCGCTTCCTTATACGCATCCTTCAGAAGCTTCATGACCTCCTTGTCAGCTTCCGCCGCGGTCTCCTCAGCGCAATCCATCACGGTCCGGCCGTCAAGGTATTGATTTTCCGTTCGCTGCAGGCTGATGAAGCCGAATTTCCTGCTCATTCCGTACCTGGTCACCATGGCCCTGGCTATGGCCGTGGCCTTTTCCAGATCGTTTGAAGACCCGGTGGTAACGGTGCCGAAGACCACCTCTTCTGCGGCCTGTCCGCCCAGGAGCCCTACTATGCGGTTGTGCAGTTCCTCCACATTGTCAAGATACTTCTCCTCCTCGGGCACCTGCATCACGTAACCGAGAGCCCCCATGGTGCGGGGAACGATGGTGATCTTCTGCACGGGCTCCGAATTCTTTTGAAGGGCGGCAATAAGGGCGTGCCCCGTCTCATGATAAGCCACCACCTTCTTTTCTTCCTCCGAGAGCACGCGGTCCTTCTTTTCCTTTCCTACCAGGACCTGCTCAACGGCGTTGAAAAGATCTTTCTGTGACACTGCATTCCTGCCGTCCTTGACCGCGTTGATGGCGGATTCATTTATCATATTGGCCAGATCGGACCCCACGGCTCCGCTTGTGGCGAGAGCTATGGCGTGGAGATCGGCGGTATCGTCCAGATGTATTCCCTTGGCGTGCACGTTGAGGATAGCCTCGCGGCCTTTCAGATCGGGCTTGTCCACGATGATGCGCCTGTCGAAACGGCCGGGGCGGAGCAGCGCCTTATCCAGTATCTCGGGACGGTTCGTGGCTGCCAGGATGATGATCCCCTTCTTCGGATCGAAGCCGTCCATCTCGGACAGGAGCTGGTTCAGAGTCTGCTCGCGCTCTTCATTCCCGCCGTACTTTGAATCACGGCTTCTTCCGATGGCGTCTATCTCGTCAATAAAAACGATACAGGGTGCGTTCTTTTCCGCTTCCTTGAAAAGATCCCTCACCCTTGAGGCTCCCACGCCCACATAGAGCTCGATAAAATCGGAACCGGTAAGGGAAAAGAAGGGAACATGCGCTTCTCCCGCCACCGCTCTTGCAAGAAGGGTCTTTCCCGTTCCGGGAGGGCCCACCAGAAGGGCTCCTTTGGGAAGTCTCGCCCCTATCTTTGCATACCTGTCGGGATTGTGCAGGAAATCCACCACCTCCACAAGAGACTCTTTTGCCTCGTCAGCTCCGGCCACATCGGCGAAGGTGACCCCGGTTTCCTTCTGGACGTATACCTTTGCCCTGCTCTTTCCGACGCCCATTCCCATGAAGCCGTTTTCACCGAAAGCGCCGCTCATGTGCCTGGAGAATCTGGACAGCAGTATCCACAGGAGCAGGATGGGAAGCACATAGGCAGCCAGGATATACAGTATGGTCCCGGAGTTGTCCTGAACTTCGCCTTTCACGGGGATGTCCTTGTCCAGAAGTCTTTTGGAGAGGCCGGCCTCGTCCTCAAGCTTCCCGGTAAAATAGGTCATTCCTCCGTACGAAAGGAGGCTTTCCATGGAGTCTGCGTCCTTTCTTTTGGGAGTGATCTCGATCCGGTCGGCCTTGATCTGGACGGAGGCGATCTCATCATTTTCTATCATCCTGATGAATTCGTTGTATGTGATCTCCCTTCTGGTGCTGCCCGTTACAAGGCGCATAAAGAAACTGACCATAAGCACGGTCACGAGAACGGCTATGACCAGGAGAAGGAAATTCTGCCTTCTGGGACTCTGGTCGTTATTGTCGCCGTTATTCTGATTTCCTGAGGGCCCGCCGTCCCCCTGCTGCCCGCCGGGACGGCCTCCCTGATCCTCATATTTCTCTGTCATTTATCTACCTCAATTTCCCCTGATGAAAAAGGGGAAAACTCCTTACGAATGCCGGAACTTAAGCACTGCCTCCACAAATCCCCTGAACAGCGGATGGGGCCTGTTGGGGCGGGACTTGAATTCGGGGTGCGCCTGGGTAGCCATAAAGAAGGGATGCTCCGGGTATTCTATCATCTCCACTATCCTGCCGTCCGGCGACAGACCGGACAGCCTGAGTCCCGCCTTTGTCAGCGCTTCCCTGTAATCGTTATTGACTTCATAACGGTGACGGTGACGTTCGCTGATATTCTCTTCTCCGTAAAGCCCGTACGCCGCCGAATTCCTGTCGAGGACACAGGGATAGGCGCCGCGTCTCAAAGTGCCTCCGATGTCTTCGACGCCGTTCTGATCGGGCATCAGCGCGATCACGGGGTATTTCGTATCGGGGTTGAACTCCACGGAATCGGCGTTTTCCAGATTCGCCACGTTTCTTGCAAACTCTATTATTGCCAGCTGCAACCCGAGACAGAGTCCCAGGTAGGGGATCCTGTTTTCACGGGCGTATCTGATGGCCGTGATCATGCCCTCTATCCCCCGGTCTCCGAAGCCTCCGGGGACAAGGATACCGTCTATTCCTTGAAGCTTCTCGCCCACATTCTCCTCCGTGACCGTCTCCGAATCGACCCATTTGATATGCACCACGGTTTTATTGAATATGCCTCCGTGCTTCAGGGCCTCGACCACGCTCAGATAAGCGTCGTGCAGGGTCGTATACTTCCCCACCAGGGCCACATTTACCTCTTCCTCGGGAGAACGCATGGATTCCACCATGGCGCTCCAGTCGGTCAGATCCGGTTCGGGGCAGGGAAGGCCCAGTACTCCGCATATCACCTGGGCTATCCGCTCTTTCTCCAGCATCAGCGGAGCTTCGTAGAGATAATCAAGATCCATGTTCTGCAGTACATGATCCGTGGGAAGGTTGCAGAAGAGCGACACCTTGTCGCGGAGTCCGGCGCTTATGGGGTATTCCGTGCGGAGCACCAGCACGTCAGGCTGGATACCCATCGCCTGCAGGGATTTGACGGACATCTGTGTGGGCTTGGTCTTCATTTCCTGGGAACACTTGAGGTAAGGTATCAGGGTCACATGGATCAGGGCCGTATTTCCGGGTCCCGCCTCGTGCCTGAACTGTCTTATGGCCTCCAGGAAAGGCTGGCTCTCTATATCTCCGACGGTGCCTCCCACCTCGATTATGGCCACTCTGGTCTCATCGTCGGTAAAGTCCCTGAAGAAGCGGCTCTTGATCTCATTTGTGATATGAGGGATGACCTGCACGGTGCCGCCGCCGTAGTCGCCGCGGCGTTCCTTCTGGAGCACGGACCAGTAGACCTTTCCCGTGGTGACATTGGAGCGCTTGTCCAGATTCTCGTCAATGAACCGCTCATAATGCCCCAGGTCCAGATCGGTCTCGGTGCCGTCCTCGGTGACGAACACCTCGCCGTGCTGCACGGGGTTCATGGTGCCCGGATCGATATTGATGTAGGGATCGAACTTCTGCATGGTGACTTTAAAGCCTCTGGCCTTCAGAAGCCTGCCCAGGGAGGCGGCAGTTATGCCTTTTCCCAGTCCCGAAACAACACCCCCTGTTACGAATACATACTTGATCCCCATTTTGACCTCTCCTTATATTCTCTGTGATTTAATGAACATCTTTATCCCCGGCTTCAGTCCGTATCTACGGGATGTTGGGCACTGCCTCTTCCATCACCCCGGACTCCTGTACGCTCTCATTCTCGGGGAGAATGGTCTCCTGAACCGCTTCCTCCACGTTCTCCGTCTCTTCCTCCGCCACATGACCGCACATGATGGAGATCATCTCCTCGGCGGTCATGGAGGTAGACAGATCGTAGATACCGGGTATCTCGTCCCCGTGATTCCCTGAAAGCCGCTCCTGCAGTATGAATAGCTTCCAGTCATCAATGAGCCCCTTGTCCTCGAGCATCTTACCTATTTCAGACGCGGATTCATTTTCAAAGATCTCCACGGAGATGACGCGCCCTTCCCCCGCTGACCTGGGAGCTTCCGTGAAAACCCGGTACCCGTAACCGTAGGCCCTCAGAGTCCCTCTGTAAATAAAGACGCCTACGATCACCAGGATCACTATCTTCAACGCCATTTCAAAAATGGCTCCGACTACTTCAGATATCTTCACTAAACACCACCATTATCCGTTACGTCGCCGGGCTCGGTCATGCCTATCCCCAGTTCATTTATCACACTCACTGAGATCTTCTGGACAGCCCGGACCAGCGCCATCTCGGAACTCAGGAAATCGTCCACCAGAGGATTCTCAAGGAATGCCGCGTATTTTGTGCGGAAAGCATCCGTCCTGTCCATGATCTCCGATTCGGGAGCCTCGGACAATTCGTGGGCCTCCCTCCTGAAAACGGAAAGCTCCTGATAGAGCGCCGGCTGCTTCATAAGACGTTCCTTGTGAAAAACATAAGCCTGAAACATCTCCGATTCCCTGATTATCTGTATTATCTTTTCAGTAGTCTGATCCAACCGGTTTTCCATATATCCACCCATTCTGTCCGGGTCCATGTCTCAAAAAGTCCCTGCCGTATCCCGGAACACGACTGTGTATCCCCTCAGGGAACGTCCATGATCATCGGCAGGATCATGGGCTTCCGCTCTGTCTGCTCCCATACATAACCGGAAATGGCATCCCTTATGATGGTGCGCATCCTGTTCCAATCCGTCTGCCCCTTTGCAAGACAGCCGTTCACTGCATCCCTGGCAGCGGCCCGCGCCCCTTCCAGAAGCACATCTGCCTCCTTTTCGTAGACGAACCCCCTGCTGACTATCTCAGGCCCGGATATCAGCTCATTCGAATACTGGTCCAGGGCAAGGGTGCAGATGATGATCCCGTCATCAGCCAGTTTCTGGCGGTCTCTCAGCACCACATTCCCCACGTCTCCCACGCCTTTTCCGTCCACCAGTATGGCTCCGGTCTCCACCTTCCCTCTGACCACGGCGCTCTTCCTGTCAAGCTCAAGCACGTCGCCGGATTCAAGGATGAATATCCTGTCGCTGTCATATCCGAGATCTTTGGCTATCCTGGCCTGCGCCTTCAGATGCTTGTACTCTCCGTGAACGGGGATGGCGTACTTGGGTCTCACCAGGGTATACAGCAGTTTTATCTCTTCCTGACAGGCATGTCCCGACACATGGACATCCTGGAAGATGACTTCCGCGCCCTTTTTCAAAAGTTCATTTATCACGTTCGTCACGGCTTTTTCATTGCCGGGAATGGGGTGACTTGAGAAAATGATGGTATCGTGAGGCGTGATGGAGATCTTCCTGTGCATATTCTCCGCCATCCTGGACAGAGCCGCCATTGACTCTCCCTGGGATCCGGTTGTGATGATCACCGTCTGCTCGGGACGGTAATTGTTCAGCATATTCTCCTCTATGATGGTGTTGGGCGGAATGGTGATGCAGGAGAGCTTTTGCGCGGTCTCCATGATATTCACCATGCTCCTGCCTTCCACCACCACCTTTCTGCCGAAACGGTAGGCGGTATTGATTATCTGCTGGACACGGTCCACATTGGACGCAAAGGTGGCCACTATGATCCTGGAATCTTTATGCTCCTCAAACAGGGAAAAGATCGTCTTTCCGACGGTCTTTTCAGAGGGAGTGAAGCCGGGTCTCTCGGCGTTCGTCGAATCGCACATAAGAGCGAGCACGCCTTTATTTCCTATGGCGGCGAACCGCTGCAGGTCTATGGCGTCCCCGTAAACGGGGGTGTAATCCACTTTGAAATCGCCGGTGTGAACCACTATCCCGGCGGGAGAATAGATGGCGAGCGCCGCTGCGTCCACAATGCTGTGGTTCGTCTTGATAAATTCGACCCTGAATGCCCCAAGAGTAACGCTCTGACCGAACTTTATCACCTTCCTCCTGGTGGTCTGAAGCAGCTCGTGCTCCTCAAGCTTGCGTTCTATCAGGCCCATGGTGAGCCTGGTGGCGTAAACCGGTACGTTTACCTTTTTGAGGATATAGGGCAGAGCGCCTATATGGTCTTCGTGGCCGTGGGTTATCACAAACCCTTTGACTCTGTCGATATTGTCAATAAGATAGGTTACGTCGGGGATGACCAGATCGACCCCCAGCATATCGTCTGCCGGGAAGGACAGTCCGCAATCCACCACGATAATGGTGTTTTCGTACTCGAAGGCCGTGATGTTCAGGCCTATCTGCTCCAGTCCGCCAAGGGGGATGATCTTAAGCTTCGACCCGCTGCCTTTGTTCCGTTCCTTTTCCTGCGAAGGGGCGTTGCGCTCCTCCTTCCGGTGCTTTTCCTGCCCGAAGGCTTTTATTTCCTCTTTCATGCTCATTTCTGTTACGGGTATGCTCCGGTCTTCTATACGGCGTTTGCCGGGTAAGGCTGCCTTGTTCCCTTCTTTCCGGCGTTTACCGGGTAAAGGGCTCTTTTTGTCTTCCTTACGGCGTTTTGCCGACAACAGGCTGTTCCGGTCTTCTTTACGGCGCCTGGCCGGAACCGGACCCTTTCGATCTTCCTTGCGTCGTCTGTTCTTTGCCGGAAGCTGATCATGTCTGTTTCTGCTATCAGACATCCTCATCCTCCGCCATGGAATCCTCCGCTATGCCGATAAGCATGCTACCCACAGCATCCGCCTCTTCTTCCGTGGCGTCGCGATACAGGGAATAAGGACCTTCCTCTTTTCCGTCTATCTTTACGAGCACGAAGACTTCCCGCTCGTCGTCATCTGCCGTTTCGGGTTCGGCCGCAAGCACATACTCCCGCCCTGCAACCTTTGCAGAAGCGAGGATATCAAGGCCGGACTCCTCTTTTGCCGGATCCTGTTCCGTTTCTGTTATATTCCCGGGATTCCGGGCTTCCTCTTCTTTCATTCCACTCTGTTCCCGGGGATCCGGGATATCTTTCAAATCAGTCTTCTTCCTGCCCGCGTGAAGCTATCCAGTCTTCGAGGATCACTGCAGCCGCATAACTGTCCACGAGCATTTCCCTGCGCTCCGCAGGCATTTCTGCTTCCTTCATGCGCTCATACGCTTCGACGGTGGACAGAGTCTCATCCTGCATCTCCACAGGCAAACCGGTACGCCTCGCCAGGGTCTCGGCAAATTCCCTGCTTTTACGCGCTCTCTCCCCCTCGGATCTGTCCATATTAAGAGGAAGCCCCACAATGAACCTCTCCACCGACCTTTCGCCGGAGAGTTCCTCTATCCTGCGGAGAGTAGCTCTGAGGGCCTGCTCCCTTTCACGCCTTATAGTCTCAAGAGGAAAGGAACAGGTACTGCCGTCATTCACGGCAACGCCTACAGTCTTTGAGCCGAAATCAAGCGCCATCACCCTGTCCATATCAGAACGGCTCCTCAGCCCCGATGCAGCGCGGACTCAACGGCCTTCAATGCTTCGACAGGCTTTAACCGTCCCACTGGTTCGCAGCGATATAATTCCTGAGCAGCTCCTCCACCAATTCATCGCGCTCCACCTTCATGATAAGGCTCCTCGCGCCCTTATAACTGGTGATATATGTGGGATCACCGGACATGATGTAGCCAACCACCTGATTCACCGGGTTGTACCCTTTTTCCGTCAGTGCCTGATATACCGTCTCAAGCACCATATGGACAGTACTCTCCGGCTCGGGAGTGACCTCAAAATACTGTGTGTTTCCTAACTCTGCTTCAGTCATCTTTCCACCCCTTTATCTCTGAACCTCGTTCTTACAGACTACCTGCTACTGTCTGTCATATACTATCCCGTATTTCCCGGACTGCCGGACGACCCTTGATGATCTCTTTCCGGCGCCCTTCATACAATCCGCAATATTATATCTCACTGCAGAGATTTTGACAACCATCCGGGGTACGACTGACAGACGATCCTTTTTGTGGTATCATTCTGTGACGATGATTCAGATTCTGCGATCTTTACGGGAGGGTGATACATGAGCAAATTAGGCAAGAAAAAAAGCCGCGCCGAGGCTCAGCAAAAGCAGATACAGCAGCAACTCAAGGCGCTCCAGAAAAAGCAGGAAGGAAAAAAGAAAAAATAAAAGAGCCGGAAACCACGAAGGCGCAGACGATAAACGTCCGCGCCTCCTGCATTTCTCTTCAGCTCACAGGTTTTCGTCGATAGCGCCGGTTATCACGGCTTCGGGCACAACGCCGGTATTCTGCCATACCACCTGTCCGCCCTTCACAAGGATAAGGGTGGGGATAGACATGACATTAAACCTGCCCGCAAGATTCTGATTGTCGTCCACGTTGCACTTTCCGACATAGGCCTTGTCCTTGTACGCCTCGGCGATCTTTTCTATCACAGGGCCCAGCATCTTGCAGGGGCCGCACCAGTCGGCATAGAAATCCACAAGGAAAGGCTTGTCCGCTTTCATTACCTCGTCTTCAAAATTGGCATCCGTTATGATCTTTTCCATTTATCCACCTCCAAAATCTCTCTGCTATCATTCCCAAGCGTAAAAATGATCCCGTCTCCGCATCAGAATACTTCATCTCCGGACAAAGTGCAAATCCGTCCTTATTTTCGGGGATACTGCCCGGAGCATCCGCGCCCGTCACGCCCTGCCGATCACACATTTGTAAATGGGACAGTTGAGAAGAGTGAACTTCTCCTCATATTCGGTTTGGACATTCCCCTTCAGGGCCTCGGGATCTGCGTAAAGGTTCCTGCACACTTCCAGAGCCTTCCAGCCCGCAGGCTCCAACTCACCGAGGGTGAAATCAAAGAGGTTTTCATTATCCGTCTTGAACTCGATGACGCCCCCCGGGGCCAGGATCCTGTTGTATATGTCCAGGTATACCCGGCTTGTAAGCCGCCTTTTCGCATGCCGGTCCTTCGGCCAGGGATCCGAAAAGTTGAGGTACAGCCTGTCCGCTTCCCCTTCCCCGAAGACCTCCGCAAGCCTGTCGGCGTTCATCCTCACAAACAGGAGGTTCGGCAGCTCTTCATTTTCAAGCTTCTTCAGGCGCCTGTACAGCACGCTGGAATACTGTTCGATACCGACAAACCCGAGGTCCGGGTCATTTCCGGCCTTTTCAGTTATGAACCGCCCTTTTCCGCAGCCGATCTCGAGTTCCAGGCCGTTCACCGCCTTACCGAATCTGTTATGCCACTTTCCCCGGACGCTCTCCGGCTCCTGCACCATGTATGCGCTTTTAGCGAGATACTCGTCTGCGCCCGGTATATTTCTGAGTCTCATGTCACCGTTTTACTCTTTTGATGCGTCTTCGTAGAGCTGTTCCAGCATTTCAGCCGTCACGGATCCCACTCTGTTATATACCACCTCGCCCTTTCTGTTCAGAACGATGGTCTGGGGAAGAGCCAGCGAGCCGTTCACTATCTTGAAGATCCGCTCATCTTCATCATCTATCGTAAAGGGAATATCCCAGCCCTTGCCCTCGAGATAGGCGTTCACATCTTCCGTGGTCATGGCGGCGTGTACCGCAAGCACTGCCACATCATCACCGTGGGTGTGGGAGAGTTCAACGAAATGAGGGAGCTCCTGAACGCAGGGACCGCAGTATGTCGCCCAGAGATTGATGAAGACCACCTGTCCCCTGTGATCCGCAGTGTTAAAGGTGCTTCCATCAAGGCAGGAGGCGTCGAAGTCCTGGAGTTTATTTCCCACTTCATAACCGACGGGGGCGTCGCTCACATAAGCGGACTGATCCGGAGAGTCCTCACCTCCGCCCTCCTGACCGGAGTCCTCATCGGAAAGCCCGTCCGTACCGCTGTTATTCTCTACCTCCACAAGATCTCCGTTTTCGTCGACGAAATACAGTTTTCCGTCATCATCGGTGAAGTACATGGTGCCGTCTTCATCCAGATAGTAGGTGTTTCCGTCTTCGTCTTCATACTCTTCCAGACCAAGGCTTTCGGGATCCCAGCCGTCCCCGTCATAATAGTCCTCTTCCACGGACCGGGACTGCGCCCTGACAGTGGGATCCAGGAAATTGGTCCAGACGATGGCGAACAGGAGGACGATGATCGCAAGGATACAGCACACCGTCCACAAGGCCCCGGAGGTCTTCCGTCCTGCCCGGGATCCGGCTCCCGAAGATGTTCTGACCTCCGAAACGGTATTATTATCCGCAGCAGCCCCGGCGCCTGTGTCCGAACTCATGGACGATGCCCTGACAGCAGCCCCCTCCGCAGGATGTATGAGAGTCAGTCCTCCCGCCTTAAATGACAGCGCCTGCTGCCTGCAGGCTGCGATACACTGTCCGCAGTGGATGCACTCGTGATCCCCAACCTGCTTTACGTCCATCTTGCAGTGCCTCACGCAGGCGCCGCAGTTGTTGCAGCGGCCGGCATCCAGCTTTATCCCGATGAGGGAGATCCTGTTGAAAAACCCGTAAATTGCGCCGAGAGGGCAGAGGAAACGGCAAAAAGACCTGTAACAGAAGATACAGGCAAGGCCGACGATCACCATTATCACAAACTTCCTGGTGAAGAGAGGCCCGAGCATCGACAGGAACGCGGGGTTCTTCGGGATCATCCCCATGGCTCCTTCAAAGGTGCCCGCGGGGCAGATAAATTTGCAGAAACCCGGGACCGGGATCCCCTGAAGTATTCCGTAATATATGGGGATGATGGTCACAAAGATCACCAGGAGCACATATTTCAGATAACTGAGGGCCCTGGTAAAACGGCTCTTTTTCAGCTTCGGGGTCGGGATCTTGTGGAGAAGCTCCTGAATAAGTCCCAAGGGACAGAGCCATCCGCAGATGGTGCGCCCAAGGAGCATGCCGTACAGCAGTATTATCCCCAGGACATAAAAACCTATGTTCTTATTTAACGAGCCCAGGGCATTCTGGATGGACCCCAGAGGACAGGCCCCCACCGCGCCGGGACAGGAGTAACAGTTGAATCCCGGGACGCAGATCGCCTTCG
>JAEELB010000046.1 GCA_016288705.1 Lachnospiraceae bacterium
GGCAGTGGCAAATCGCTATCGATGGTCTTTTACGCCCACCTTCTGCAGGAGGCTTTGGACAGCCCAACCATCGTTGTGCTGACCGACCGTAATGACCTTGACGATCAGCTTTTCGGGCAGTTCGCCAAGTGTAAGGACTTCCTGCGTCAGGAGCCGATGCACGCCGAGAGCCGGGAGCATCTGAAATCCCTGCTTGACGGCAGACAGGCAAACGGCATCATTTTTACCACGATGCAGAAATTCGAGGAGTCCCACGAGCCTCTTTCCGAGCGCAGGAACATCGTTGTAATGGCTGACGAAGCTCATCGCGGGCAGTATGGATTAAAGGAAAAAGTTGATGCCGAGACTGGTAAAATAAAGATCGGCACAGCCCGTATTATACGTAACAGCCTCCCGAACGCTACATACATCGGATTTACGGGTACCCCTATTTCCATGAAGGACAGAAGTACCCGCGAGGTCTTCGGTGACTATATCGATGTTTACGATATGACTCAGGCCGTCGAGGATGGAGCTACCCGTCCTGTTTATTACGAGAGCCGCGTCATCAAACTGAAACTGGATGAAGAAACTCTGCGCATGATTGATACAGAGTACGAAATCATGGCGAACAATGCTGATCCCGAAGTGGTGGCAAAGAGCAAGAAAGAACTCGGTCAGATGGAGGCAATCCTCGGAAACGATCAGACCATCGCTTCCCTTGTGGATGATATCCTTGATCACTATGAGAATTACCGTGCGGACTTGCTTACGGGCAAAGCTATGATTGTGGCATATTCCCGTGCCATCGCCATGAAGATTTACAATCGTATCCTTCAGTTGCGCCCATCCTGGACGGAAAAGGTTGCTGTCGTTATGACGGAGAGCAACAAAGACCCGGAGGAATGGCGTGCAGTCATCGGAAATAAACGCCACAAGGATGACCTTGCTAAGAAATTCAAAGACAATAACAGTCCTTTGAAGATCGCAATCGTGGTCGATATGTGGCTGACGGGCTTTGACGTTCCGTCCCTTGCGACCATGTATGTTTATAAGCCGATGCAGGGATATAACCTGATGCAGGCTATCGCTCGTGTAAACCGTGTATTCGCCGATAAAGAAGGCGGTCTTGTTGTCGATTATGTCGGCATTGCCTCAGCTCTGAAAGAAGCGATGAACGATTACACTTCCCGCGACAAAAAGAACTATGGTGATACCAATGTTGCAAAGGTGGCTTATCCGAAGTTTCTTGAGAAGCTGTCTATTTGCCGCGATTTGTTCCACGGCTACGATTATTCTAAGTTCACAACCGGAACTGACCTGGAACGCTCCAAGGCTATCAGCGGTGCGGTCAACTTCATCGTTGGTGTTGATAAGGAACGGGAGCGCGAGGACTTCCTGAAAGAATCCCTGCTTATGCGTCAGGCTTTGTCGCTGTGTTCTTCTCTGGCTGAAGAGTCTCTGCGTATCGAAGCTGCATTCTTTGAATCTGTCCGTGTCCTCGTTATGAGGCTCATGAATCAGGGTGAAGGAAAGAAAATCTCTCTGCCGGAAATGAACGCACGGATCAATGCTCTGTTAGAGCAGAGCATAAAATCGAGCGGCGTTATCAATCTGTTCTCTGATGTGAATGGCGACTTCTCACTGTTCGATCCGAAGTTCCTTGAAGAGATCGGCAAGATGAAGGAAAAGAATCTCGCCGTGGAACTGTTGAAAAAGCTAATCTCCGAGCAGGTCATCATTTACAAGAGAACGAATGTAGTCAAATCGGAAAAGTTCAGTGAGATCATCCAACAGGCCATGAACCGTTACCTCAACGGTATGCTTACCAACGAGCAGGTCATCGAGGAACTGTTGAATCTGGCAAAGCAGATACAGGCGGCTCAGAAGGAAGGCGAGCAACTTGGTCTTACTGCTGATGAGTTGGCATTCTATGATGCTTTGACGAAACCACAGGCAATTAAAGACTTCTATGAGAATGAAGAATTGATTGCTATTACAAAGGAATTAGCCGAAGCGCTCCGCAATAATCGAACCATTGACTGGCAGAAACGCGACTCAGCTAGGGCAAAGATGCGGATGATGATAAAGAAACTCTTGAAGAAGCACAAGTATCCGCCGGAGGGGATGGATGATGCCGTGCAGACGGTGATGCTTCAGTGTGAGTTGTGGACGGACAACAACGATATGAGTGGTCGGGTTGAGGCTTATGCAAATAGATTGGGACAATATACCTCTACGGAATAATATTATGAGATTGGTACAGATCAAACTATAACGCATGCAGGAATTCAAGGGGGGATAATAGTGCAACAAAAATGATATGATTGGCATGCAGATAACAGTCTGGAATTTGTATCATTGAAAAAGGGTGAGGGAGTATGAAAAACAGCACAATTAGTGCAAATGGCGTTGAAATCCGTTTGTATGGGGATGTTATGAATGAGGAAGCATATATTTCTCTGACAGACATTGCCAAATATAAGAACAGCGATGATCCGCGTGTGGTTATCTCCAATTGGATGAGCTCCTATTCGACGATTGATTATCTCGCAATGTGGGAAGGATTATATAACCCGGATTTTAACCGTATGGAATTCCAGACGGTTAGAAGTGAGCCGGGGAGATTGGTTATGACACCTACTCAGTGGATAGAGAAAATGAATGCCATGCAAGTGTTTTATAAAAAAAGAAGATTTCTTTAATAAAACTTTTTTTCAAAAATGAGTGAATTGTCGTGGATTAAAGAGAATTTCAAGGGCAATGGATAAAGAGAGTTCAAGCGTTGATTTCAGATCTGTTTTTTGCAGTCGCCTCCTTCGACCTTTCCTAAGGTCCGTTATCATGTTTGATTATTTACGACCCATGCCTGCCCCAAAAGCCTATGATACTGCCGGTAAGCCCCGCCGCGGTTTTTGCCGTTTCGCTTTTTATACAGTAAAATGTTGCTACAGAGGATCAATACACGGAGGACAATGAAATGACGAAGGAAAAAAGAACTGGGTTGAATGCCGGGAACGTGCTTGTCGTGATCGGGGTTGCCCTGGTGGGGGTGCTGGTGATCGCGCCTCTTCTGAAAAAGATAAGCAACAGGGTTTACAGATCCGGGTCCAGGACGACCGAACGGGACTTCATCGACAATGAGCCGGTGATCGTAAGGAAGGACGGGGAAAGAGGAGAAGAGGAAAGATGACCATAGATACCGAGAAAGTTGCGGCTGATTGCATCAATGCCATCAACGAGAGGATCAGGAATCTGAAAAACCTGAATATCATCATTGCCGGGAAGACGGGCGTTGGAAAGAGCACGCTGATCAACAGCGTGTTCAGGGAGCAGCTGGCGGAAACCGGCATGGGGAAGCCGGTGACGACTCATATGAGGAAGATCACAAAGAAAGGCTTTCCCCTGACGATCTACGATACCAGAGGCTTCGAGCTGGGAAAGGACGCCCAGAAGGAAGTGAAGAAAGAAGTCGTGGAGACCATCCGCGAGGGACTTGCGGAGAAGGATGTGAATAAAGCCATCCATTGTATCTGGTATTGCATAAACACCGCCTCCAACAGGATAGAACCGGAGGAGATCGAATGGCTGAGAGATTTCTCCGAAGAAAACAGGGTCATCCAGGTTCCCGTGATCATCGTGCTCACTCAGGCCTTTTCGAAGAAAAAGGCCGATGAGATGAGGAAGGCCATCCTGGATGAGAATCTCGACGTTGTCCAGGTGGTGTCGGTGCTGGCAGAAGACTACGAAATAGACGAGGATTATGTCGTCAAAGCCTATGGCCTGGATCTGTTGATAAGAGTCATGTCCGAGTCTCTGCCGGATGAACTTCAGGATACATTGCAGAATGTCCAGAAAGCGTCTCTTGAAGAAAAAAAACGACACGCACAGGCGGTAGTGGCCACGGCGACGGCAGCGGCGATAGCTGAGGGCGCAACCCCTATTCCGCTTGCCGACTGTGCGGTGCTCATTCCCACCCAGGTCGCCATGATCGCATCCATTACTGCGCTTTTCGGGCTGGATGTAAGTAAGAGCATCATCATGGGATTCATCTCGTCGACTATCGGGACAAGCGGCGCCACGGTTCTCGGGAAAACCGTGGTATCCAGCATCCTCAAGTTCGTTCCGGGAGTGGGATCCGCCGCCGGGAGCGCCATATCCGGAGCGACGGCGGGGCTCATCACCACCGCTTTGGGGGAGACTTATATCCTGATCATGGTAGCCGTGTTCAAGGGCGACATGAATATGAACGATCTGGAAACGAAAGCAGGAAAGGAAAAGGTGAAGCAGCTGTTTAAAGAGCGGCTTAAACTGGGTAAAGGATCGGCGGAATGACGTACTGAAGAGACCGCCGGATCCGCAGAGCTTAAGGGTCGGGTGATGTCCGGGGAAAATGCCTGGCCCGCGGGGTGCGCGGGCCGCCCGGTTCACTGTCAGTTCGTGTCTTCGTCGTTTGCGTTGGTGTAGACGTAGCGCTTCCTCGCGTCGGCGTCGGCCTCCAGATATTCGTCGTAGGTGGTGACCTTGTCGATCAGGGTGCCGTCGGGAAGGATCTCCATTATGCGGTTCGCCGTGGTCTGGACCACCTGATGGTCCCTGCAGGAGAAGAGTTCGACCCCCGGGAATTTGATCATTCCCTGGTTCAGGGCTGTTATCGATTCCATGTCCAGGTGGTTTGTGGGTTCGTCGAAGATCAGCACGTTCGCCTTGCTTATCATCATCTTTGACAGCATGCAGCGCACTCTCTCGCCTCCGGAGAGAACGCTCAGGCGCTTGATCCCGTCTTCCCCGGAGAAGAGCATCCTCCCGAGGAAACCTCTCACGTAGGTCACGTCCTTCTCGTCGGAGTAGCCCGTGAGCCATTCGGTGATGGTGTAGTCGGATTTGAACTCCTCCGAACTGTCAAAGGGGAAATAAGCCCTGGAGGTGGTTATGCCCCACTTGTAAACCCCGCTGTCCGGCTCGTCCTCCTCCATGAGTATCCTGAAGAGGGCGGTCTTCGCGTTTTCGTTGGAGCCTACGAAGGCTATCTTATCGCCCTTATTTACCACAAAGGAGATATTGTCCAGCACCTTCTCGCCGTTGATGGTCTTGCTCAGGTTTTCAACGGTCAGTACCTCGTTTCCGATCTCGCGCTCGGGACGGAAGTCGATGTAGGGGTATTTCCTGCTGGAGGGCCTTATGTCTTCCAGCTCTATCTTTTCCAGGGCCCGCTTCCGGCTGGTGGCCTGCTTTGCCTTGGAAGCGTTGGCAGAGAAGCGGGAGATGAATTCCTTCAGTTCCTTTATCTGCTCTTCCTTTTTCTTATTTGCTTCCTTCTTCTGCTGGAGGATCAGCTGGCTGGACTCGTACCAGAAATCGTAGTTCCCTGAATAGAGCTGGATCTTGCCGTAGTCGATGTCCGCGGTGTGAGTGCAGACTTTATTCAGGAAATATCTGTCGTGGCTCACCACGATGACGGTGTTCTTGAATTCGATCAGGAATTCCTCCAGCCATTCGATGGCGTCCAGATCCAGATGGTTGGTGGGCTCATCCAGAAGCAGGATATCGGGGGAACCGAAGAGAGCCTGGGCCAGGAGCACGCGGATCTTCTGGTTTCCGTCGAGAGAGGACATGAGTTCATGGTGGAGTGCGGGCTCGATCCCCAGTCCCGTGAGCAGGGTCTCTGCCTCGGTCTCCGCGTTCCATCCGTCCATTTCCGCGAATTCCGCCTCAAGCTCCGACGCCCTGATGCCGTCTTCGTCGGAAAAATCGGGTTTTTCGTAGATGGCGTCCTTTTCCTTCATCACCTCATACAGGTGTTTATTACCCATGATCACCGTGTCCAGTACGGTGTATTCGTCGTATTTGAAGTGATCCTGTTCCAGGAAGGAGATGCGCTCTCCCGGCGTAACGATGATCTGGCCGTTTGTGGTGTCCAGCTGTCCCGAAAGAATTTTCAGGAAGGTGGACTTCCCGGCGCCGTTAGCCCCGATTATGCCGTAACAGTTTCCCTCGGTGAATTTTATGTTCACATCCTCAAATAGTGCTTTTTTCCCTACCCTGTAGGTTACGCCTGACGCTTCGATCATTATCCCGATCCTCCGTTGATCTCAGTTCCTATCGCGGCCCGCGGCTTTCGAAGTCCGGCTGAACAGCCTTTGCGGACCGCCCGGTGCCTTGTTCTGACCGGGGTATTCTACAACATATTTTCCGCAAGGTCAAAAATAAGCCGGGAGCGGCCGGTTTTGGCGCCCCCGGACAGGCCTCAAACCCTTTACAATCCTTCTGTTTATGGTATAATTTTCTGTGGCTTTCGGGCTGATCTTCATGTCTTGTTTCTTAAAAACTTACAGCATTGTTGTGACTGATCTTTTTGTGATCTGTGGCGTTGTAGTTATCATTATTACGGGAGGATAACAGATGGGCAATTCGGTGATAGCGATCAACAGGGAATACGGAGCGGGGGGCAGGACGCTTGCGGCTCTTCTGTCCGAAAAACTGGGAATTCCCTGGTTTGAAAAGGATTTCGTGATGAAGACCGTGGAGGAGAGCGGTTACGAAAAGGAAGAGGTGGAGAGATCCGGCGAGGAGCTTTCCGTGGCGGGCAAGGTTCTGGACGATTTCCTGAACAGCGCCGTTTCTTATCAGAGTTCCCATGACGCCATTTTTGAGGCGGAAAAGAAGGTGGTCCTGGAACTTGCTGAAAAGCCCTGTATCATCGTGGGGCGGTGCGCGGGCCAGATCCTTCAGGAGAACGGAAAGGATGTGATAAGCATCTTCCTCCGGGCGCCCATCGAACACAGGCTGAAAAGGGCCGCGGAACTGGCGGAGAACGGTGAGGAAAAGCTTGAAAAATTCGTGGAGGAGCGGGACAGAAGGCGCAACACCTTCTGCAAACTCCACACGGGGCGTGAGATCACAGATTCGTCCATGTACACATTGTGCTTTGATGTGAGCAAGGTCAGCATTCCCACCTGCGCTGAGATCATAGAGAAAGTAGTGAAGGAGAGAGAGAATGAAGCATAAGATATCCCGCCTGATCATCACAGGTATAATTTCCGTGAGCATGCTTGCGCTGTCGGGCTGCGGCGGACAGAGAATGATGATGGGAACCGGAGGGACCGCGGGCACCTATTACGCCTTCGGCGGCGTCCTTTCCCAGTACATGAACACCTACACAGACTATAAGGTGACGGCGGTTTCAACCGCCGCATCAAAAGCCAATATCCAGAGCATAGGAGACGGGGACTATCAGATGGGCTTTACCCAATCCGACGTTATGAGCTATGCCTGGGAGGGCAGCAAGTCCTTTGAGTCCGACGGGCCCAGCAGGGATTTCCGCGTTATGGGGGCTCTCTATGCTGAGACCATACAGCTCATCACCATGAAGGAAGAGATAAAGAGCGTTTACGACCTGAAGGGCAGGAGCGTATCTATCGGAGCCCCGGGTTCCGGAGTGTACTTCAACGCCATGGACGTGCTTGAAGCCGCGGATCTGACTCTGAAGGATATCAAGCCCCAGTACCAGAGCTTTGACGACAGTAAGGAGGCTCTGAAGGACGGACAGATAGACGCTGCCTTTATCGTTGCGGGAGCGCCCACCTCGGCCATCACGGAGCTTGCCACCACCAACGGCGTTTATATCATCCCGGTGGACGGGGAACTGAGGGAGAAGATAATGACGATCTGCCCCTATTACGCACCGCTGCAGATCCCTGCGGATACCTATCCGGGACAGCCCGAGGCGATAGAGACCATAACCATAAAGGCGACTCTCATCGTGGATGCGGATCTCGATGAAGAGACCGTGTACCAGCTGACGAAAGCGATATTCGATCATGCCCCGGAGATCAGTCAGGAGAACGCAAAGGGAGCGGAGCTGTCCGTGGAGAACGCGACTTCCGGAATAACGGTCCCCTTCCATGCGGGCGCTGCCAGGTATTTTGCGGAGCAGGGAGTAAAGGTGGATACTGAGGAGTGAGGAATTCGCCGTCCCGGACGGATAAACGGACGGCGGTAAGGAGATAACGGAATGGATAATGAGAACAAAAGGGAATACGAATTCGTTCAGGAAGATCTGAATGAGGTGATGAAAAAATATGACAGGGAGTCCAATATCCGCGTCTGGACCGGGGTTCCTGCCATCGTTGTAAAGGCGGTGATGATCGGCTTTTCACTGTTCTGCATCTGGGTCACGCTCTTTGCCACTTTCCTCGAGGAGATCAGGCTCACCTCCTTTATGGGGCTGATAGTGCTCTTCGGGTTTCTTTATTACCCTGCAAAAAAGAATATGAACAAGGTGAACTACCTCCCCTGGTACGACATAGTGGGGATGGTCCTGGGCACCGGAGCGTTCCTGTATTATACCTTTAACGCCGAGGGGATCATCCAGCAGGGTACCAGGTTCCAGCCTTTTCAGATACTGATCGCCCTTGTGGGCATAATCGCCCTCATGGAGGTGACCAGACGAAGCGTCGGCTGGCCCATCCTCCTGGTGGCGCTGTTTTTCATCTGTTACGCCATTATTTACGGGCTCACCAACCCCTCCGTCATCGGCAGGGTCAGGTATCTGGTGAGGAACCTGTTCTACGCAAAGACCGGGATATTGTCCACTCCCGTAAATGTGTGCTCCAAGTTCATAGTGGTATTCATAATCTTCGGCGCATTCCTTGAGAGGACCGGGATATCCGAGTTCTTCATCAATATCGCCAACTGCATCGCAGGGCGCTTTGCCGGCGGCCCCGCAAAGGTGGCGGTCATTTCCTCCTCACTCTGCGGAATGGTCAGCGGATCTTCCGTCGGAAACACCGTGACCACAGGCTCCGTCACCATCCCCATGATGAAGGAGACCGGTTATAAATCAGAATTTGCCGGAGCCGTTGAGGCTGCGGCTTCAACCGGAGGCCAGATCATGCCTCCCATCATGGGCGCGGCGGCCTTCCTTATGGCGGACATAATCGGAGTTCCCTATTCGGATATACTGGTCAGGGCTCTGCTCCCCGCCATCCTGTATTTCACCGGCATTTTCATTGCCGTTCATCTGGAGGCAAAGAAATACGGGCTTACCGGCATTTCACCGGAAAAGCTCCCCAGATTTTCAAAACTGGTACGCAGCATATATCTCCTGACTCCCCTGGTGCTCCTGGTGGTATGGGTTTCCAGGAACATGATGACCATGCAGAGGGCGGCTGCCCTGTCGATCCTGGTGGCCGTCATAGTGGGCATAGCCGACGGATTCCTGAGCGGGAACTATATGGCAGCCATAAAGAGCCTTAAGGAGAGCGGGTCCTCAAACCCCGTCGGGGATCTGATCATCGGCAAAAAGGAAGAGACCGGGAACTGCTTTACCCTTAGAAAATTTGCCGAGTCTCTCGAGGCCGGAGGAAAGGGCACCATCACCGTGGGCGCGGCCTGCGGAGTGGCGGGCATCATCTCCGGCACCATCACCATGACCGGACTTGCAAATGAGATGATCAACGCTATCGTATCGGTGGCCGGCGACAGGCTTTTCATCGCCCTGTTCCTGACCATGCTCTGCTGCATAGTGCTTGGGATGGGCGTCCCTACCACCGCTACCTACTGCATCATGGCAGCGACCTGCGCGCCCATACTCACCCGTATGGGAGTGCCGATCCTGGCGGAGCATTTCTTCGTGTTCTATTTCGGCATCGTGGCTGACATCACGCCTCCCGTCGCTCTCGCGGCGTACGCAGGGAGCGCCATAGCGAAATCAAATCCCATGAGGACTGCCCTGAACGCCACGAAGCTTGCCATAGGAGCTTTTATCATCCCTTATGTATTCTGCTTCAGCCCTGAAATGCTCCTGATAGATACCCATTTCCTGAACGTGGTGCTGATCTATATCACTTCCCTCATCGGGATATTCGGGGTCGCCGCGGCCCTGGAGGGATTCCTCTTCACCGGAATGGGGATACTTGAGCGCCTCTTCCTGGCGGTAGGCGGTATACTGCTGATCTTCCCCGGCGCATTGACCGACGGGCTGGGACTGCTCCTGATAGCCGCAGCCATAGCGGTCCAGTTTGTGAAAAAGGGTAAAAAGAAGACGGCCTGACAGGAGTTACAGACTGTTTCACTGGATGCTTTTCTTTGACATCCTGATGCTGACTGCCGGCGGCGCCGAAAACTACGTGCTGAGTAAACAATTCGAGGCCGGGGCGCCGCTTCACGCCCTGTTTTCCGGGATCAGCGACCTGGTGAAGACTTTTACAAGCCCTGCGCTTCAGACTTTGATCTGCAGGGTGTTTATGCCGGCGTTGTTCTGATAGGTCATTTCCTTTGCTATGCCGGCGATCAGGCGAAGCCCCACAAAGCGCAGGGGGTCTTCACCGGAGAACTGATCCAGATATCCGGAGGGATCAAAGGCCCTGCAGTCGTCCCGGATACGGATGGTCAGAAGATCTCCGGCAACGACGCGGACGTCCACCGAATGCTTTTTCCCGGTCTTAAAGCCGTGGGTGATCACGTTCCCGACCATTTCCTCGATGGAAAGCCGGGCCAGCTTGCTGCGTCGCCTGTCGATCTGCCGGGAGAGACAGAAGTCCATTACATCGTAAGACTTCTGCACCAGGTCCTCCATGGTGTGAACGGAGAACTCCATGCAATCCTCCTCCGGAGCTCCGAAATCTGCCGGCAGTTTCATCCAGTCGGTAAGGGCCAGCGTTATACTACCCGTTTCCGCAAAGACTGAGAGAGCGATCGCGATGAGGCACAGGACTTCCGAAAGGGAGAAGGAGATCCATGCTCCGTCGGCGCCGATGAAGGGCTGCAGAAGAACAGCAATCACCCCTGCCCCCAGCGGTTCCGCAAGAGTCAGCATATTGACGATCAATGTCTTGCCCTGACACTGGTATATCTTTGTGAAACAGGAGACAAACAGATTGAGGATCAGGAAATTCGGAAACAAAAGCAGCATTCTCCTGGTCAGCATCCAGGCGGGATCGTCCCTGCCGAAGAACAGTGATGAGATCGGGGTGGAAAATCCCATGAGCAATGCAACAGATATGACAGACAAAAGCAATCCGAAGGTAAGAGCTATCTTCGTGAGCAGGACCAGGGACTCCCTGTCCTCATCCCCGTAATACACGGATGCAAGGGTGAGGAGCGCGGCGGCGCATCCCAGGGGTATCGCGCCGAGGATCGAGATCACGCCGTTCTGGACATTCATGACCGCCACCGCTTCCGCACCGATAGTGTGCATAAGGGAGATGTTCATGATGTAACCTTTTGCCGTGCATCCGATAGTGAATACCAGACTTGGCAGACCGTTTTTGATGACGGAGGGGATCCGGTCGAAGCTTAAACGGGTAAACCTCAGATGGATGGTCTTTTCTTTTCCCAGAAATCCCACCAGCATGACTGCGCTGGAGACGAGATAACTGATGCTTGTAGCCAGACCCATGCCAAAGGTTCCCCATTGGAGGACCGTGACATTCAGGATATCCATTCCCACGTTGAGTATGATCATAACCGCGATCCCGTAATAGGAACGTCTGGTATTGTTGTTGAAGGGGAGGAATACCATCAGAACTCCTGACAGGACCTGTCCGATCACTCCCGGCGCGTAGCCTCTGATGTAGGAAATCAGCATTTCCGAGGTGAGCTCATCGGATTTCAGGACCACTGCCAGGAACTCGGGCATTATCATGCAAAAGGCCGTCACCAAAAGGCTGAATACCGACAGCACCAGTACTCCGGTGGAAAAGAGCGAGATCATATCGTCCTTTTTTCCGGCTCCGATATCATGGCTGCACAGGATCAGAACGCCGATGGTGATGACCCATGTGATACCGATGACGGTTGCGACAGGGGAGAATAATCCGATGGCGGCCACGGCGTGAGTACCCAAAGACCTGCTGGTGATGAGGCTGTCGATAAAACCGTTGAGCGCTACGACGACTATCCCCAGGATCTGCACGGGTAGCAGACGGAAATATGATTTTTTGATTATGTGCTCGGTATCGGGGCTGATCTTCGGCTGTTTATTTCTGCCCTCATATCCGGCGGGAACGCCGGAACCGGATCTGCTTTCAGGGGAATAAGTCTGACTCATCCGTCTGCGCCTCCCGGGATCACAGGTTTTTCGATACACTCAGGATGTTTTTTCCGTCTTTGTATTCGTAGCTTACTTCATCCATCAGTTTTTTGGTCATAAGTATCCCCATACCGCCGGGCTTTCTCTGCTTCGCGGGAAGAGTGATATCCGGCGTGCCTGCATTCAGGGGATTGCAGGGGACCCCGTTATCTTCGAAAGAGATATGCGCCTTCCTGACGTCGGGTTCGATCCGGACAATGACGGTGACCGGCCCCGGCGGCTCTTCATAGGCGTATCTTGCGATGTTGTTTATTATCTCATCTATCACGATCTTGATGTGGTTTTTTGCGGCCGAAGGAGGCTCACAGAACTGAAGCTTTTCCATGACAAATCCCGTCACCGTGGGAATGCATTCAAATACCGCATCTACAGTGATCTTTTCTTCCGTTCCGCTTTCGCTTTCATGGGTAGGATCAAGCCGGTCCCGGTCCATATCTTCAGTGATCATTCGATGATAAGCACCTCTGTAAAGCCGGTGACTTCAAAGATCTCCATTATCTCTTCGCTGACATTGATGACCCTCATGGAACCCTTTTCCTCCATGATGTTTTCCATCTGCAAAAGAACCCGCAGACCGGCTGAAGTGATGTACTCCAGCTGTTTCATATCCATGGTCACCTTATCGGTGTCGGAAAGCAGTTCGTCGATCCGGCTCTCTAATGTCTGGGATGACAGTGTATCCAGTTCTCCCTCCAGTGAAATGATCCTTTCGCCGTCTTCGGTTGTTTTACTATCAATGTTAAGCATATATTCTCCCTTTTTCGTTCTCACAGCGCGCCCGGGCAGGGCGGCGCATCAGATCCTGATCGTCAGCACGTTCAGCCCCAGCAGATTCTGATACTGCACGTCCTTTGAGATCCCGTTGACGATGCGGATGCCCACGTTCTTTGTCTTGTCTTCCGAGTCTATCACTTTTGTACGTTCCAGAGGATCAAAGGAACGGCAGTTGTCTCTGAGCCTCAGTATAACATCGTCGTTGTCGTGGATCACCCTTATGTCGACGTAGTGCTCCCGGGAGTCGGCGGTGAATCCGTGCTTGACTATGTTCCCGGCCATTTCTTCCAGCGCAAGTCCGGCGAAATGAGACCTTCTGTCGTCTATTCCTCTTGAGTTGCAGAAGTCGATGACCTGTGAAGAAACGTTGAGTACGTCTGACATTTCACTTATCTCAATGTCTATCCTTTCATCCTCCGAAGCGCCGAAATCATCGGGGAGCGTCAGAAGCTGATCCATCGTCCGGGGGAAGTGCCCGTATTTGGCGAAAGCGTAACCCACGATCAGGGCGAGGCAGATGAAGCCGTTCAGCACATTTGCGAGATAGAGGCCGTTCATCTTGAGCACGGGGATCAGCAGCATGGACAGCAGCACCACATCCAGGGCTCCGTCCACCACGGCGAGCACATTGGCGAGTTTTTTGTTATCCATGCTCTGGGAGTAGGCCACAAAAGACAGGGAGATCACGGCAAGGGGCATGCACAGGGGGAGTATCCTGAAAGCCATGACGGTCATGCCGTACACCGGATCGGCGGGATCCCTGTAAAACAGCCTTGTTATGGGCTCTGCCAAAACCATGATGATAAGGGAGATCCCGCATTGGAACAGCACCCCTTTCGTAAAAAGCACTTTCATTATGTCGCTGACCGATTTGCGGTCCTTTTCCCCTATGGATACCCCGAGCAGCATCCTGACCACCGCCGTCATTCCGAAGGGGATGGGCCAGAAAAGCGCCATGACCGAATTGGATGCGGCAAATGAAGAAAGGCCGCCGTTGCCCACATATTTCACTATGAGCATGTTCACGATGATGCACCGGAACATTTCCACGAATCTGGAGATCGCTCCCGAATACCCTTTTGTGAAGATCAGTTTGACCTCTGAGAGCGATATGCCGGAAAGGGAGAATCTGATAAAGGATTTCCCGGCCAGATAGTAGGCCCCCATCACTGAGCAGAACACCCAGAGGCCGCCGGACGAACCCAGGCCCAGTCCGAGAGTGCCGAGCTTCAGCCTTGCGACAAATATGTAGTTCATGAGGGTGTTTGCTGCCACGCAGGCGAGACTGGCTGCCATCGTGCGCTTCGTCTGGTTCTCCATTGAGAGAAATGAGAACAGCTGCTGACCGACCACCAGGGCAGGAATGCCGATGGACTGTCCCAGCATGTAGTATTTCAATGCATGCCGCTCTTCCTCTCCGTTCACCATGAGCTGCGCGATGCCCGCATTTGCGGCTATCACCATGATGATCCCCACCGTGACGGATATGATGAAGGCGGTGAGCAGGTCTTCGGAAAACAGGATCTTCACCCGGTTTCTGTCATTATTTCCCAGGGATTCTCCGGTCAGCAGCTGGGAACCGCTCACCAGCACCACGCTGAGAGCGAAGAGAAAATGAGTCGCGGGAGCGTACAGCCCGATGGCGGTCATGGCTGTTTCTCCCACTATATTGCTGGCAAAGAGGCTGTCCACGATACTGTTTAAGGTGTTGATCACCAGCATCAGCGCCTGGTAGGGCAGAAGGGCGAAGAACAGCTTCGACAAAAGTTTGTAATCCGAATTTTTTTTCCCCATATCATACTCCTGAGGTGTTGATATCGTCTGATCCCGCCCGGTGCGCGGTAACTCCCAGGGCCTGCCGGATCTGTCCGGAAATGATGTCGAAAAATGATCTGCCCCAAAATTTTACACCTTTCACTCCCGGTCTTCAAGCCGTACCTCTGAAAGCGGGCTCGGCACCTTCTTCACATTTCATGCGTAAAGTGGTATATTGGTTAGCGTTGGTCAGATCGAGCGGGACTTTAGGCTCAGCCGGAAGCGCCCGCCATCCGGAACATGAACCGGCCCCGGTGCCCCCGTTATCACTGAGAGATCATGGAAGTTTCGGCAGCCCGCTTAATATGTGGATCCGGGAAAAGGTTCGATTTGGAAAGAGTATGGAGGATGAGTCATGCCCGTAACAGATTATTTGTCCAGAAATGCGAAACTGTACCCCAATGAAGTCGCTCTGATAGAGCTGAATCCGGAGATCGCTGACCATCAGCGCAGATCCTGGAAAGAGTACGATCTGATCGAGAGCAACAGGTTTCAGCCTTACAGGAGGGAGATCACCTGGAAGGTCTTCGACGAAAAGGCCAACCGCTTTGCGAATTTCCTTATCAGCAGAGGGGTGAAGAAGGGCGATAAGGTGGCCATCATCATGTACAACTGCCTCGAATGGCTTCCGATATATTTCGGCATATTGAAGACCGGAGCCATAGCCGTGCCTTTCAACTTCCGTTATGATGCCGAGGAGATCCTGTACTGCGCCGAACTTGCGGAGGTGGATATCATAGTGTTCGGGCCTGAATTTATCGGCAGGATTGAGCAGAAGGCAGAGCGCCTCAGCAAGGGAAGGCTCCTGATATATGTGGGTGACACCTGCCCGCAGTTCGCGGAGAGCTATCTGGAAATGGTGGCGGACTGTTCAAGCGAGGCTCCTGACATAACCATCACGGATGACGATTTCGGCGCCATTTATTTTTCCTCGGGAACAACGGGATTTCCCAAGGCCATACTGCATAAGCATCTGAGCCTCACCCAGGCTGCGGAGATGGAACAGAAGCATCATAATACCGGACGAAACGACACATTCCTGTGCATACCGCCTCTCTACCATACCGGGGCAAAGTTCCACTGGATGGGAAGCCTTGTGGCGGGAAGCAAGGCGGTCCTTCTCAAGGGGGCAAAGCCCGATGTGATCCTTTCCGCAGTGTCCGACGAAAGATGCACCATTGTGTGGCTTCTCGTGCCCTGGGCACAGGACATACTTGACTGTCTGGATGCGGGGACGCTTAAGCTCTCCGACTACCATCTGAGCCAGTGGAGGCTCATGCACATAGGGGCGCAGCCCGTTCCGCCTTCACTTATCAAGAGATGGAAGGAATACTTCCCGGATCACGATTACGACACGAATTACGGCCTATCCGAGTCAACGGGCCCCGGCTGCGTGCATCTCGGAATCGAAAATACACACAAGGTGGGCGCCATCGGAGTACCCGGCTACAGATGGAAGGCAAAGATCGTCGACGAGAACGGTGAGGCCGTGGAACAGGGAAGCGTCGGCGAACTGTGCGTACAGGGACCGGGCGTGATGACATGTTATTACAATAACCCCGAGGCGACCGCCGAGACCCTCAAGGACGGCTGGCTCTTTACCGGGGATATGGCCATGCAGGATGAAGACGGTTTTATTTTCCTGGTGGACAGAAAGAAGGACGTCATCGTGAGCGGAGGCGAGAATATCTATCCCGTTCAGATCGAGAATTTCCTCATGAAGAACGGAAAGATAAAAGATGCAGCCGTGATCGGCATGCCCGACAAACGTCTCGGAGAAAAGACTGCGGCCATTGTGGAACTGAAGGAGGGCTGCTCCATGACCAGAGAGGAGTTTGATGAGTACTGCACCGAGCTCCCCAGGTACAAGAGACCCAAGGAAGTGTTCTTTGAGGATGTGCCGAGAAACGCCACGGGAAAGATCGAAAAGCCTCTTCTCAGGAAGCGCCACGGAGCCGAGAACCTTGTGGCCATGGAGAACCGGAGCTGAAGATAAGGCCCCGGAAACAGGAACTTTACAACAGGTCCCGGGAAATAAGGCCCGGAAACAGTGATCGAGGGCGCTCATGATGAAAGAATGGCTCTCCAGGACTGCGCTCCTGTACGGAGAGGAGGCAGTGGAAAAGCTTGCTTCGTGCCGCGTGGCCGTGTTCGGTATCGGCGGCGTGGGCGGATATGCGGTTGAAGCGCTCGCGAGATCGGGTGTGGGAGCCCTTGACCTGATCGATCACGACCGGGTCTCCGTCTCCAACATAAACAGACAGATCATCGCCACCACGCGAAATATCGGACAATTCAAAGCGGACGTGGCGGCGGACAGGATCGCGGACATCAATCCCGAATGCAAAGTCAGGACCTACAGGCTGTTCTTCCTGCCGGAGACCCGGGATGAGTTCGATCTATCTGTTTACGACTATGTGGTGGACGCTATAGATACGGTGTCCGGAAAGCTTGCCATCATTGAGAGCGCGGCGCTTGCGGGCGTCCCCGTGATCTCTTCCATGGGAGCGGGAAATAAGACCGACCCCGCCGCTTTCGAGGTGGCGGATATTTACAAGACCTCCGTCTGCCCGCTGGCAAAGGTCATGCGAAGGGAGTGCAGGAAGCGGGGGATCCGGTCGCTCAAGGTCGTGTATTCAAGGGAGGTCCCCGCGGATATGACGGAGGAGGAGCCTCTTTCGACGGAGCCGGCCAGTCCGGAGACGGGATCCGGCCGCATCAAGCGCGTTCCGGGCTCAAACGCCTTTGTGCCCGCTGCGGCAGGACTCATCCTGGCGGGAGAGGTGGTTCGGGATCTCATGGTACCTCAAAGGAAATGAAGATAATAAATCTGATCGAAAACACCGAAGGTCATCCCGGCTGTATCTGTAAGCACGGGCTGTCCTTTTATATTGAGACGGAAAAACATGTCCTCCTCTGCGACCTCGGTCCTTCGGAGAAGACTCTCGAGAACGCCCTGACGCTGGGGCTGGATCTGAAAAAGGCGGATACCGTGATCCTGAGTCACGGTCATTACGACCATTCGGGTGGCATCATGGCCTTTGCGGAGCTGAACCCGGACGCTCTTATTTACATGCAGGAAGAGGCCGCGGGGATGCACTACGCTTACGACGGGGATAAGCCTGAGGGCGAGCGGTACAGATATAACGGCATAGACCGGAGGATCCCTGAGCTTCCACAGGTGAGGTTTCTTCGCGGAGACTTCGATATTGATGAGGAGATCGGTCTTATTACCGTAAAGGAGAGGAAATATGCCCTGCCCTTCACAAGCGGCAGGCTTCTGGTCAGGGAGGACGGCAGGTACCGGCAGGATCAGTTCACCCACGAACAGTCCCTGGTGCTCATCGAAGGGGGAGCGCGGGTGCTCGTTTCAGGCTGCGCCCATAACGGCATCCTGAACATAATGGAGGCCTTCCGGGAGAAGTACGGTTCCGATCCTGAGACCGTCATCAGCGGTTTCCACCTTATGAAGAAAACGGATTATCTTCCGGAAGAGACGGATGAGATCCGGCGGGTGGCGGAAGAACTGATGAAGTATGATTCCCGGTTCATCACCTGCCACTGCACCGGGACAGAGGCTTACCGCATCATGAAGGCTGTCATGGGGGACCGGCTCTCATACGTTCACTCCGGCGAGGAGGTTCCGGTCTGAAGGCGGAGAGGTTACGCCGTGAAGGTTGACATGCGGGACATTATGATTATCATATGATGAAGTGATCATTTCGGGTTCAGGGCGACAATGAACGAAAACAGAAGCCCGGTTGATTTGGAGGGAAAGATGGCGAGAAAAAGCAGTGTGGAGAGAGCGAACGAGCTCGCAGGAGGGTTTGCTACAGCCCGCAAGAACATTGTAGTGCAGTACGGCGACAGGGAGAGAAATGCGGACGAGCTGCTTTCCCTTATCAAAAAGGATGCCATGTCAAAGGGGGTCAGGGATCCCGAGTTTGAAAAGGTTGATGTGTATATCAAGCCGGAGGAGCGTAAGGTCTTCTACGTGGTAAATGAGAACGTGGACGGCAGCATCGATTTCTGACAGGCAGCAGTCATGGAGCGTAAATAAGTCCGGCGCGGAAGAAGGCACGGCCGGAGATAAGCGTATCAGACAGGCAGCGGGCGGGTTTCCCTGCAGGTCCGGAGGAAAGTGATAATGGCGACTGTATTCGTTATAGCAAATCAAAAAGGCGGCATAGGCAAGAGCACGACAGCTACCAACCTTGCCGCGATACTCGGGAAAAAGAAAAAGACTCTCCTGATAGATGCCGATCCTCAGGGGAACAGCTCCAGCACCTACGAGGCAAAGATAGAGGACGTGGCAACACTGTACGATGTGATGATCGATTCCGACAAGCTTCCTGCTTCGGATGCGATCCAGCACACAAAGAACGGCGATATCATTGCATCCGACCCGCTGCTGGTGAAGGCGGAGAAGATGCTGGACGGTGATGTGGAGGGTTTTTACCGCCTCAAGGACGCCCTGGATGTCCTTGAAGGCTATGATTACATAGTGATCGACACCGCGCCCTCACTGAACATCATCCTGTATAACTGCCTTATCGCGTCGGATCAGGTGATCATTCCCGTGACGGCTGATGCTTACGCGACTCAGGGTATCGAGCAGCTTTACGATACGATCATGGCCGTGAAGCGCAGACAGAACAGGGATCTGTCCATCGCGGGACTTCTGCTGGTGAGATATTCGGGCAGGTCAAACCTGGAGCGGTCTACCCGGGAGAGCATTGAGGAGAGCGCTGCGGGCATGGGGACGAAGCTCTTCGATACCGTGATCAGAGAGTGTGTAAAGACCAGGGAAGCCCAGGAACACAGGATGAACCTCATCGACTATGCTCCCAGGTGTACTACATGTCAGGACTATCTTGAGTTTACGAAGGAACTTACGGGATTGTCGGTTTAAAGGTTCCTAAAGTCAAAAAAAGGCTTCCGGCGTCGGCCGGAAGCCTTTTTCTGATCTGTTGCAATGTCCGCGCTCCGGATCATCATCCCTCGGCGTGGTCAAACTCTCTGTAATAATCGCTCAGGAACTCTATTATCTTCTTCAGCATGGTGAACTCCTTTCTCCCCGCATCTGCAGGGGTCAACTGATATTTATTTTCCGGGTTTCGGTGAAAACCTTTTTCTTCATCTCTCTTTGTTGACTTCATGATAACCCCTTGATGACTATACGTAAAATACATATAATAAGGGGGTGACTATACTCAAAAGGTATGATCCTTCAGTCTGTAAGGAGGCGGATATGGAACTCAGACATTTGCGATATTTTCTGGTCCTGGCGGAGGAGTTGAATTTCACCAGGGCGGCGGAGCGCCTTCTGATCGCCCAGCCTCCTCTCAGCAGGCAGATAAGGGACCTGGAGGAAGAACTGGGAACGCCCTTATTTGTCAGGGAGCATCACTCGCTCAGGCTGACCGAGGAGGGCGTCCTGTTCCGGGAGTACGCCTCCAGGATAGTGTCTCTTTCGGAACAGTCCGTTTCCGACATCTGGAATCTGAGTAAAGGGCTTCAGGGGACTCTGTATCTGGCCGAGGTGGAAGGAAAGGCTCCCCGGCTGATGGCGGGCTGGATAGCGGGGTTTTCCGCGATCTATCCCGATGTGAAATACACCCTTTGGAACGGGAACTCGGACGAAGTGGTGAACCGCATCCACAAGGGGCTGAGCGATGTGGCCGTCATCATGGAGCCCTACGATCCCATGGGGATCCACAGCTTTCGCGTGTACAGCGAAAACTGGATAGCCATGTGCAGGTCGGATCATCCCATAGCCTCCCTCAGGGGCAGCAGCATACCGGTGTCAAAGCTGGCGGGGGCGGAGCTGATCATTCCCTCCCGCGGGTCCAGGCTGCAGGAGATAATGGACTGGTTCGGGGATATTGAAGATAAACCCGTAGTCAGGGCCCGCATAGCGAATATGATCACCGCTTACGAGCTCTGCAGAAAAGGGCTGGGAGTTGCGATCTACCCGGCCGCGGCGGCGGATCTGGTGACGGAGAGCGAGGGCATATGCATAAAGAATATCCGGGATAAGGGACTCAGGGCGTCCTACGTTCTTATTTACTCGGATGAGCATCCGCTGTCGGGGGTTGCCAAAAGATTTGTGGAATACATAAGGCAGGATGTGTCCGGGGAGGACCCGGCTTAAAGATGTTACACCGGTTGATGACAAAGTACAGCCCGTCCGATATAATGACCGCAGTGGACACATCCGGAGGGACGGATATATGTGGAAAAAAATGAAGACCGGCTTCTACTTTGCGCTGATCATCGTCATGGCGTCAGGCCTTCTGTCAGGTTGTTCCATGCCGGGCGGCGGGCAGGGGAGCGGATCAAACGAGGCTCAGACCGGTGAGAGCTCTGAAGCGGATAACGAAATACCGGAGGAAACCATAGAGAAAGTCCTTAACGGTGAAGGGACCGTCACGACTTTCATCGCCGATCCGCCCTGCGACGGCGTGATCAGGGAGTCCGATGATGCGTATAAAGCTGTTTGCGGCATGCTGCCGTCTCTCGGCGGGGATAAGACTACCGAACTGATCCCTTACGAGATACAGCCGACCGAAAACGGCGTTACCTACTATATCTTCCACCAGGCTGTGGGCGGCGACCTCAAGGTAAACGGCGCAGCCGTCAAGCTCATCGTCGATAAGGACGGTAAAGCGGTGGGAGTCGTCAGCTCCATCCTGCCGAACCTTAAGGCGCCCGATCCCGATGCATGGCTGATCGATGAAAAAAAGGCTGAGGAAGTGGTGGGGGAATATTATCCGGACGCGGGGATCAGGATCAAAAAAGACGCTACGGAGCAGACCCTTCTCCCCTTTGAGGACGGGAGCGGCGATTATTACTACGCCTGGGTGGTGTACACCAACAATCTGGAAAAGAAAGCGGACACAGCCTATATGGCCCACTATGTGGACTGTAGCGGAGAATACCTGTACAGCATGCCCGTTTCCGCTCTCGGGAGCTATGAGGCCCAGCTGGGAAGCGAGGCCACGTTTGTGTTTGACAGTATGGAGAGCGATACCTGGAAGGGGACCGTAAAAACCCTGTCCGGAGAAAAAATGGATATAGAGATACCGGTAATGAAGGATCCCGAAAGCGGCGTGCGGTATCTCGGAGACGTCAAAAGGAAGATCCTGTGCGCGGATCAGAATGATTTTGAAAACAACGAAACCCTGACCCCCAGCGTTGAGGAAAACGGCAAATGGGAAGACGAGGCGGCTATCACTTATTACAATTTCATACGTGTCTACGACTTTTTTGCGGAGTGCGGCTGGGACGGCCCAGACGGAAGGCAGACGCCGACGCTCCTCCTTATGGACTGGGTGGATGAAGAAGGCTGTCCGGCGCAAAATGCGTGTTACACCGGCTCGGTGGTGCAGGGATTCCAGGTCTTTGATTTTGATACCCAGGCTCCCTACGGAGAATCCATGGACGTGGTCGGACATGAGTTTACCCACTGTTATACGGATACCGCCATGACCGGATGCCTTTACAAAAATGATTACGGGGCAATAAATGAAGGGATGAGCGACATCTTCGGGAACCTTATCGCAATGATCCTGGATGAGAATGACGTTCACTTTGTGATCGGAGAGACCCTTGAGGATGGTCTCGAGAGGTATATGGGAGATCCCCACAAGAGCCGGCAGCCGGGCTTTGCCTGGGACAGGTTCTACGTTCCGGCGGTAGTGGAGATGACAGACAGGAACGACAACGGTGGAGTGCATCAAAATTCGTCTCTCCTCAATATCTTTTCCTATCGCCTGAATGAGGCGGGAATGAGTCCCGAGGACCAGTTATATTACTGGATGAACGTGGCAAACGCCATGACTCCGAGAACCGATTTCAATCAGCTGGGCCAGCTTATGCCCTGGGTGATGAAGACCTCGGGATATAAGGATTATGTCGGGGTCATTGAGAAGACTGTCAGGGAGACCGGGATCCTCGGCAGCGGCCTGCCCGGTTCCCCCGCCAAGGGTCTGGGGATCGTGTCTGTGCGGTTCCCTAAAACAAAAGGCTTTGAAACGTATGAAGTATTGGCGGTATTTACGGATACGGAAAATGAGGACCGTTTTGTGACCTGGCCCGAAGCCGGGACGAACCGCATTTCGGCCGCCCTGCCCGAAGGAAAGTACACCTTCAGGATAAACCTGCTGGACGAGTATGGCGGGAAGTCGGTCCATCTGCATTATCAGGATCACGCCTGGCAGATCGATGAAGAAATAAATGCGGGAAGCGCAGACGGAGACTGGGATGAATGCGGCGACTATTATGAGTACGATGGAGATGCCTCTAAATACGGGAACGCTCCCGTTGAAACAGCGAAGGAAAACACGGTCTTGAATGTGGAGTCAGGTACGAAACTCATGCTCGACGGGGATCCGCTGGTCAAAGCCCTTGAGAGTATCAGGTAGAGGAGGAAAAAAGATGAAAAGGATCACCGGATTACACAAAGCGATCGCATCCGTTCTGACGGCTGTATTGCTGGTCGCAGGCACCTCGTCAGTCATTAATGCTTCAGATCTTTCAGCGGAAGAGATTTCCGGCATTACGTCCCCGGAGCTTTTGCAGGAAGAGGGATCTGCTCCTGAGATATCCTCACCGGGAGCAGGGCAGGCCCTTGGAGAGATCGAGGTGAATCAGGGCTTCAGCCGTCATACCGGTCTGAACGACGGCGTGGAGGTCCCCATGGATACCTTCGTGGCGGGAAAGAAAACTGCCGTGATAATGAAGATCCCCGGATCCGACTCGGACGCCATGGACAAAAAGAAAGCCGAAGACTTCAAAACCCAGATCTCCGGGTACACGCTCCAGGCGAGACCGGTGATAAACGGCGAAGAACAGGACAATACTGAGCTCAACGCCAAGGGAAACAGTTTTTCCGTGAAGAGGGTTTACGATAAGAACTGTTTCCGTGAAAAAGGCTGGTATCTGGTGGCCAATTTTGACAAGGGACCGGACAAGGGCACCTATAATTTTCACATATGGGACGGAAATAATAATGAGATCGGAGTGAAGAATAACGTAACCTTCTACGAGACGAAGGAACTGAATATCCTGGTGGTCCCCGTGATCGCTTACTGGGGCAGCGTCCAACCCTACTCTCCGGGGCATCCGGTGGGCGCTCAGGGGTGTAAGGACAAACAGTTTCACGATTACGACGGAAAGAAAAGAAACTGGAATGAACTGATCCCGGTCCTCAAGGAATACATGAAGGATGTTTACCCCGTGGTGGACGTGAACTTTGAGGAGGCCAGAGAACTGAATCTGGGGACAAAAGCCTACGACATGGTCACACCGGATCCCTGCTTCAGGAATCTTTGGATCAGATCCGCCCAGCTTCAGTCGAAGAACCGGGACGGAAGCGACCGCTACGACCTGATACTCGCTTTCGTAATGTATCGTCAGGGGGATGGCCGGACGCAGGGATTTACCTGCGGCAAACCCGCAAATATCATAACCTACAGCGATATGGACATGCTCCCCACCGTGTCTCATGAGATAGCTCATTGCTATCTGGTGGGGGATGAATATAACGGAGGGAGCTACAATAACCGTGTGGACTACCCGCCAAACGGATACAGCGGGATCGATCTGGTGACAAAGGAGAATATCCCTTCCACTTCCGGCGCAAATCCGTACTGGCAGTCACCTTCGGATTACGCAAATGATAAAAGTGCTCCTGCTGACAGGAGATCCAAGGTGGATGAGGTTGGAAAGGGTATCATCGTGAAGCCGTCCCTTCATCCCTACTGTCTCTCAAGGGAAAAGTTCATCAGATGGAACGGGGTGGACGAAGAGGGAAACTCTCCGGGACCCGTGATCAAACCTACCCTTGGCTGGATGGGTTCCGGTTATGACGGGGTCGACGGACTCTACTTCAATACCGCCGTCATCTGGGATCACCTGCTGAAAGAACTCACGGTGAAGTCCAGGTGGGATGAGGAAGAACCCGAGGAACCGGAAGAACCCGAGGAACCATTTTCAAACAATGCGGAGGTCTTTCTGAATGCGGCGGCATCAGGCGCCGGGATAAATGAGTATTCGGTATTCACGGACGTGGGGGACCTGTATTATGACGACAGCTACCGCTTCGGCAAATCCCGGATGGCGGAGGTGTTCGGGTGGCTTGTAAGGGACGGTTCCGGAAATGTAAAGGTGGAAATGGATCCCATATTCTCTTACGACGGGGATCTGGAACAGATAGAGCCTTTGGATAAGATGTTCGAGGAAAGCCCGGATGTATACACGTTTGCGGCGCTTGACGAGAACGGCAGGGTGCTCCGGTCGCCTGTGGACGGAAAGCCTGCCACTGTGGAATTTTACTGCAGCTTCTTCAATTTCGCTTCAAACATGGAATTTGATCAGGCTAATTTCAATTTTAACGCCGAGTACCCGGAAGGGACAAAAGATTTCGTCATTGTAAAAGGACGTCTGAAGGATGAGGATCTGAATAAGGACTCTGTCATGTGGAGCGCCAAGGATGATCCCGCATTCATCGCCGATTTCAATGAGAGACCGGAAGGCTGTATCACCTATGCAGACGTGAACTCCGATTTCGCCACGGTTGAATGGGAATCCTATTTCAACGCCGACAGTGATATCAAAGGCGAAGGGCTGTATACCGAGGTCTACTATTGCCCCGAGGGGGACGACGGAGAAGCGTATGTGGTGGCCCGTTCCGATGAAGACGGCTGGGAGGAGGGCTTCATCAGCTTTTACACGGACAGCGAGTTCAATACTCCCTGGACCAGAAATGCTTACGTGTGGATCAAGATCACAAACGGCGTCAACGCCCTGAGTCTCTACTCGGATGAAAATGAAGTGACACTGTATGATTCCACCATCGCCCTTTCAGGCGCCGGGATCAGGAAAGAAACCGTCAACGGAGAGACCTTCTATCAGGCTGCTTACACCGGGAACGCCATCACTCCCAAGACAGCGGTGAAGGCCTATGATCCCTCAACCGGCAAGTACATTTCCTTAAAGAAGGATGCGGACTATACCGTGTGTTATGAGGATAATGTAAATACGGGCATCGCCACAGTGACGGTACAGGGCATCGGCGCCTATGCGGGGAAGAAGACCCTGGAATTTGATATCGTAAAGAAAAATCTGGAGGGAACGCCGGAGTTCATCCCGGATATCCGCTATACCGGAGACCTTGATGATGCTGTCAGGAAATATCTGAAGATGACAGAAAAGTCCGGCAGGGTTCTTATTTACAAAAACGATTTTACGGTGAAATACTCCGTCAACGGCAAGGAGGAAAAATTCCTTAACAAGCTGGTCACGGAAAATCCCGGGGAAAGCGTGGCGGTGACCGTAAAGTTTTTCGGAAAGGGAAATTATACCGGCGAGTGCAAAAAGAACGCCACGTTCAATGTCCTTCCTACTTCCTACGGGATCCTGGAGATGACAAATGAAAACACCGTGGTGGAGCTCAAAAAGAACGTCTTCACCTACACCGGCAAGGCTATCAAGCCGGGGGTAAGGTCGGTCACCGTGAGCGGGAACGTCCTCAAAGCATCCTGCTACAAAGTGATCTATTCCGGAAATACCGGGATCGGAACAGGCAGGGTGACGGTGGTCGGAAAGAAGGACTGCACCGGCTCTGCCTACGCCACCTTTAAGATCGATCCGAAACCCGTGACAAATGTGACGATCTCCGGACTTAAGAACCAGCCCTTCACCGGGGATGCGCTGTCGACAAACAGTCTTCCCTTCACCGTAAAAGCCGGGGGCATCACCTTGACGGAAGGACGCGATTACAGGATCAAAAGCCTGACAGGGGAACTTACGAAGGTCACCGATGCGGATATCAGGAAAGCGGGGAAAGTTCCCACCCTCGAGATCGAACTCATACCTGACGATCCGGCGAGGAAGCCCTCCGAAAGGCCCATGGCCGTGTGGAAGAACGGCGCGACAAAGCCCGTGAAGAAGTCATTCTCCATCGTGCAGACCAAGCTCGGCTCCTCCGCGGTGGAGCTGACGGCAAAGAGTCATACGGAGAGCGAGAACATCGTGAAGGCGAGGAACGCGGAAGGAAAAGAAGTCACCTTTACCATGAGGAACGCCACAAAGCAGGAACTCACGGAGGACAAAAACGCCTACACCCTTGTCATTGCCGGGACAGAGGAATCCCTGCCCAAGGGCGCGGATATTTCGGAAGCTGCAGTGCTCAGAGCTTTCGGCCGGCAGATCAGCGCCTCGGATTATTCCGTTTCCGTAAGCGCCGCCGGGAATGATAAGACCGGAACCATCAAACTTAAAGCGGCGAAAGGGAAGGACCGTGGATTTACCGGCTCCCGTACCGTGAAGTTCCTGTACATCAAAGTGGAGAAAAAGCTTCCCGAATAATAAGATCCGCTCTTGCATTTACTACTCGGATACATTATAATGATGCCTCGGAGTTTTCGTTTTTGATTGTGGAACGAAAGCTCCGGGGATCATCGGCCGGGATGGCGCAACGGTAGCGCAACTGATCCGTAATCAGTAGGTTGAGAGTTCGAATCTCTTTCCCGGCTTTGCAAGAGGGATCTGCGACGTTTTTCCGCAGGTCCCTCTTGTGGTCTTTATGAAGTATTGTCCCGGGGCGGACGGCGGCGCGGATCACCGTTTTGGCAAAAGAAGAAAAGGAGTCTGTTCTATGCAGAATTTTATTGAGCGTTTTTCGGAAATGGTCCGGAAACATCCGGATAAGACAGCTCTTGTCTGTGAAGAGAAGAGAATGAGTTATGAAGAGCTTGAACTCCTGAGCGAAAAGATCGCTTCCCGTCTCATCCGTAAGGGCGCCGGGAAAGAGAAGATATATCCCATCGTGCTTGAAAGGGGGTTCCGGTACATTGCGGCTGTCATCGGCGTCCTCCGCGCGGGAGCGGCGTATTCCCCTCTTACCACAGGGTATCCGAAGAAGAGGATAGATTATATCGTTGAGGACTGCGGAGCCGACTTCGTCATAGACGATGCTTTCCTCAATGATATTGAGTCGGAAAAAGTCCTGCTTGAATTTCCCGTGATCGATATGGAGGATGCGGCTGTCGCCATCTATACTTCCGGTTCGACGGGGAATCCCAAGGGCATACTGCATGACCACCGGTCCTTCACCAACGCCGTTACCTGCCCTCTTGTGCTGGGAGTGGAGGAGGATGATATCCATCTTTGCGCCGCCTCCTTAAGCTTTGCCATTTCCGCCTTCGATGTTTTCGCGCAGCTGTGGATGGGGGCGGAACTGCATATCCTTACGGATGATCAGCGAAAGGATATCCTTTTTATCGACAGATACATAGATGAACACCGGATCACTTCTGTATTTTTGAATCCGCAGCTCTTAAAGCAGCTCCCGGTCCGGGAGAGTTCCTTGAAGTACATCCACACCGGCGGCGAGCGTGTCAGCGGAATATACAGTCCCTATACGCGGATCATAAACGTCTATGGACTGAGTGAACTTCTTTCCATCGTATTCTCCTACGATCTGGATAAACTCTATGATAATTCACCCATCGGCCGGCCTCTCCCCGGGTACAAAGCGTTTCTTTTGGATGAAAACGGGAAAAAGGTGCCCGACGGGGAGGAAGGGGAACTCTGCATTGCGGGTCCCATGGCCCGGGGGTATATCAATCTGCCCGAGCTTACCGCCGGAGTATTTACCGATAATCCTTATTCCGAGGATGAAAATGACCGCCGGCTCTTTCATACAAACGACATATGTAAACGCCTGCCCGATGGGGCAATGCTGTATGTCGATCGTAAGGACTGGATGGTCAAGGTCAACGGTCAGCGTGTGGAGATGGGCGAAGTTGAAGTCCGGATGGGCAAGATCAGGGACGTTAAAACCGCCGTGGTCAGAGCCTTTGAGGACGACAACGGTCAGACCTATCTCTGCGGTTATTACACTTCCGACCGGGATATTCCCGATGTCGAGATCCGAAGGAAACTGTTAAAAACCCTTCCGTCCTATATGATCCCGCGTTTCATCGTGCACCTCGACAGTTTCCCGTTAAACCCCAACGGCAAGCTGGACCGCAAGGCTCTTCAGGCGCCGTCGGCCGAGGATTTCCGGAGCGAATATATTGCGCCGGCCACGGATGAGGAAAAGATGGTCTGCGCCGCTTTCGAAAAGATACTGAAGGTGGAACAAGTCGGTATCAATGATGATTTCTTCGCCCTGGGAGGAGACTCCATAAAGGTCGTGATGCTGCAGGAGGAACTCAGCTCGTTTAACATCGCATACGAACAGATCGCCCTGCTCCGGACACCCGGAAGGATCGCCGGAAGTCTGGGCGGCGGTGAGCATATCGACTTTACATACGAAGAGAGAGCTTCCTATCCCATGACGGACGCACAGCTGGGTGTCTATCTTGAAAATATCAAAACCCCGGACAGTCTTGAGTATAATAATCCCGTAAGCCTGTTTTTCCCGGCTTCCCTTGGCGTGGATGCAAAGAGACTGGATACTTCTGTGCGCCGGACGGTGGAGCTCTATCCGTTTATGAAGGTGAGCGTCAGCGTTGTGGACGGCGTGCCCTGCGTGATCCCTCATAAGGATATGCCTGTGGACGTTTTGACCGAGACCACGGATGAAACGGATCCTCAGGCTCTCGTTAAGGCTTTCGCAAGGCCTTTTGATTTTGAAAACGGGCCCCTGTACCGGTTCAGGATCTGTATCACGCCTGAGGGGCTGTATCTTTTATGCGATTTTCATCATCTGATCATCGATGGTACATCCATGTCCCTTTTTATGCGCAATCTGGTGGGGATATATTCGGGTGAGGAGCCGGAGTACGAGGATGTGAACGGCTTCATGCTCAGCACATATGAAGAAAAAGCAAAGAAAAGCCCAAGGTACGAAGAATGCAAAGCGTACTTTGACCGGATGCTTGCGGGCGTTGAGACAGATTCCGATCTGATCCCCGACCAGATAGATGTTCCTCCCGAAAAAAACTGCGGGCAGTTTGCGGTAAATGTCCGGGAGCATATCGATATCTCACGGATCGCCGATGCCTGCAGGGAGATGAAGATCACCGAGAACTCCCTTTTCCTCGGGGCATTTGGCTATGCCCTGGCTGTACAGAGCGGTCAGGACCGGGCGCTTTTCTGCATCGTTGAAAACGGGAGGCACCTGCCGGAACTGAAGAATACCTGCGGCATGCTGGTACACACCCTGCCGCTGTGCACCGCCGGAGATGCGGATGAGACAGCCGCCGATTATCTCTCGGGAGTGCAGAAGCAGCTCTTCGATAACCTGAGCCATGATATGGTGTCGATCGTGCAGCTTGCCAATGAATACGAAGTTAACTCGGACATCCTTTTCGCATATCAGGGGGAAATGCTGAACTCGGTCAATATGGGCGGGACTCTTATTCCCTTATGTTTTTACAAACCGGGCGACACCATGTCGAAACTCTCGGTGGATGTCCTCAAGCGCAGTGACGATTATACCATCATGTTTGAGTACCGCGCGGATCTGTATCTCCCGGAGACGATAGAGTGCTTTGCGAGGCTGTATCTGCGCATTCTGGAGGGAATGCTTTCGGGCGCGGTACTGGGAGAGATCGAGCTCTGCGGCGAGGAGGAGAAGGCTTTCTATCAGCGCGTAAATGATGACTTTGTCGATTTCGATCATGATCTCACGGTGGTGGACCTGTTCAGGAAAAGCGTTTCGGCCTTCCCGGATAAACCTGCGGTTTTATTTAAAGATAAGGCGCTTACGTATTCCGAACTGGACCGTTATTCGGAGAAGCTTGCAAAGCTCCTTGCCCGTCACGGAGTGACCCGTGAAGTTCCCGTAGGCATTATGGTGAACCGGAGCGAGCGCTTTTCTGTCTGCTCTCTGGGCGTATTGAAGGCGGGCGGCGCATGCCAGCCTCTGGACAGCAATTATCCTCAGGACAGGCTTCTGTATATGCTTTCGGATTCCAAAGCGCCGGTGGTGATCGCCGATGATGATCTGGCGCCTGTCCTTGACGGATATCAGGGAGTCATCCTGTCGGCAAACGGGATCTGTGATCTGCCGGAGGATGACGATATCGAACTGACTCCGCCCCGGACGGATTCGCTCTTTGCCCTTATCTATACCTCCGGGTCTACGGGAAAACCGAAGGGATGCATGCTTGAACACAGGAATCTGGTCAATTACTGTTTTTCCTACATAAAAAAATTCGATATCACGGAAGAAGACCGCTTTGCGGCTTATAATGCATTTGGTTTTGATGTGGCCATGTCCGATCTGTATCCTGCGCTGACAGCGGGCGCATCCGTTTATGTCGTGCCTGAGGATACCCGTCTGGATCTTCCGGGACTGCACGATTTTGCGATCGATAATAAGATCACCATCATGGACTGCACCATGCAGCTGGGGAGACAGTATGTCACAACCTATCCGAAGAGTCCGTATATCCGTTTCTTTACCGTGGGAGGGGAAAAGCTTGTCCCCTGCGCGCCTCCGGAGTACAGGTTCCTTAACGCCTACGGCCCCACGGAATGCACCATAGGCGTTTCCTACTTTGAGATCGACAGACTTTACGATTCCGTGCCCATAGGGCAGGCCTTCGGCAACTGTGATATCTATATCGTGGACAGCAGGCGCAGGCTTCTTCCTCCCGGCGCGGTGGGCGAGCTGGTCATTTCCGGATATCCCGTGGTCAGAGGCTATCTCAACCAGCCGGATCTGACGAAAGAAAAGTTCGTCGACAACCCCTGCTTCGGACGCGAGGGGTATGAGAAAATGTATCTCACGGGGGACGTCTGCCGTTATCTGCCGGACGGCAACCTCCAGTTTGTGGGCAGGCGTGACGAACAGGTGAAGATCCGCGGCTTCAGGATCGAGCTTACGGAGATAGAACGCCGTATCAGGGAATACGAAGGGATCGATGACGCCACTGTTGTCGCAAGAGATCTTCCCAGCGGCGGAAAAGCGGTGATCGCATACGTGACCTCCGATGCGCAGGTGGATGTGCAGGAACTGAACCGGTTCATTGGCGAAACGCTGCCGGAATACATGATCCCGTCCGTTACCATGCAGATAGACAGTATCCCCGTCAATCCCAACGGGAAGGTTGACAAGCGCAGACTGCCGGAACCCGTCCTGCACGGCAATGAGGAAGACGGAGGGGCCGTAAGAGAACTCAATTCTCTGGAACAGCAGCTGTGCGCCATGGTCAGTGAGATCACGGGCTTTGAGAGCAACAGTGTCATGGACAGCCTTATTTCCCTGGGACTTACTTCGCTGACTACCATCATGTTCTCAGCGAAGCTTTATGAAAGATTCGGGGTCAGGGCAAGCGTATCACGGCTCATGGACGACGGGTGTACCCTGCTCGCCGTGGAGAATATGATACTCGAACAGCTCCTGTCGAAGAGAGAGGTTCAGGCCGCCGGGCCCGGGGAGGAAATAAACACCGACAATGTACCGCTGTGCGCGGAGCAGCTCGGGGTGTATTTTGACAGCATAAAGCGGCCGGATGCCGTGATCTATAACATACCCATGAAGTACTCCCTCTCCGGAAGGGTGGATGTAAAGCGGCTGAAGGAGGCTCTTGAGAAACTGATCCTGGCCAATCCCGTGTTTACATCACGCATCGTGCAGCAGGGTAAGGACATCGTGCAGCAGCAGATAAAGGATTTTGTCTGCGACATCCCGATCCTGGATCTGGATCCGTCTCAGGTCGACGCGGAGGGCGCTTCATTTGTCGAGCCATTTAATCTTGCGCACGGTCCTTTGTTCAGGGCGGAGATCATCCGGACCGGGAAGGATGTAAAGCTGCTTTTCGATGTTCATCATATCATTATGGACGGACTTTCCCTGTCTTCCTTTATCCGTCAGCTTGCGGAGGTCTATGACGGGAAAAGAACTCCTGTTAAGGATACCTCCTATTACGCCTATATCGCCGAGGAAGAGGAGCTTCTTCACAGTGAAAAGGGAGAACAGGCAAAGGCTTATTATGAGGAGCTTTTTGCGGACTTTGAGAACGCCAGTGACATATCCGCTGATCTGAACGGGAATGAGGAAGAGGGAGAACTGCGTGAGGCTTTGACTTATGTGCCGGTGGATGAAGTGGAGCGGTTCTGCAAGGAGAACAGTGTGACTCCCGCAGCTCTGTTCCTGGCCGCCACCCAGTACGCGGTCGGCCGCTGTACCGGCGACCGCAGGGTGTATATGTCCATGATCTCCGGCAGCAGAGAGGATGTACGGTATATTGATTCCATCGGCATGTTTGTCAAGAATCTGCCGCTTCATGCCGTGATCGATACGGAACGCACTGCGCTGGATTTTGTCCGGGATACGTCTGCCGCCATGCACAGGGCTCAGGAAAACAGCGCCTATCCTTTTATCAGACTCTTCGACCGGTATGGCTTTGTGTCCCGGATCAACTACGCCTGCCAGCTGGGCGTGGATGAGACGGCGGAACTGGAAGGAAAAGCCATTGAGGAAAGCGTGATCGTAAAGCCGCTGCCGAAGTTCAAACTGTCCATCCATATAGAGGAAGCGGGAGAGAAAGACATAGCCGTAAACGTACAGTATAATTCCGCTCTGTTCAGTGAAAAACTGGCAGGTGTCATTTCAAGCTGCATCGCCGAGAGCGTGAGGTCCATCCTGTCTGACGGCTCTCAGCCGCTTTGCAGGGTGAGCATGCTGACCGCTTCTGACAGGGAGCGCCTGGAAGCCTTCAGAAGCGCCGGAAAACAGGATATCCCCGTAAAGATACTTCATCATATGTTTGAAGCAGAGGCGGAGAAGTATCCCGGAAAGACGGCGCTGATCGCCTGTGACCGCTCCCTGACCTATGAAGAGCTTGATGAGGAGGCAAATATACTGGCCAACGCTCTTGCGGAAAGGGGCGTTCAGAGAGGAGACAGGATCACGGTCCTGCTCAGGCGGACGAGCCGGCAGTTTGTCGCGATCTTAGGCATACTCAAGGCGGGGGCCGCGTTTATCCCCTGCGACCCTGATTATCCTGATGACCGGATCGGCTACATCATTGAAAACAGCGGGGCAAAATACATCCTCAGCGATGTGAACAGGGGCTTTGACAATGAGCTTGACATAGACCGGCTGCTTGAAGACCGGAATACGGAGGATCCTCATGTGGAGGTGGATCCGGAGGATCTCGCTTACGTGATCTATACATCCGGCTCCACGGGAAGGCCCAAGGGAGTGGCGATCCGTCACAGAAATATCGCCAACGCCATGACCCCGGCAGAACAGAACAGACACATATACGCCCTCAGCCGGGGAGAGCATGTCTTCGTATCCGTTACCACCGTGTCCTTTGACATGTCACTGAAGGAAACTATGGGATCACTGGTCAACGGTCAGACACTGGTCCTTGCAAGTGAGGAGGAAGTCAGGGATCCCGCCCTGCTCAGCGACCTTTTCGAACGCACCCGCGGTGACTGCTTTAACGCTACCCCTTCAAGGTATGAACAATACCTGATGCTGGAAAGATTCAGGAACGTTCTGGGGAGCTGTAAGATCATCCTGTTCGGAGGGGAAAAGAGCTCTGCGAAACTGCTTGAAAAACTGAAGACTTTGACGAAAGCCCGGATCTTTAATACCTATGGGCCTACGGAGATCACGGTTTCCTGTAACGTCAAGGAACTGAACGACGCCACGGAGATCAGCGTGGGCAGGCCCCTGTTAAATGTAAATGAGTACATCGTCGATACGGACGGGAACCTGCTGCCGGTGGGGATCATGGGCGAACTGTACGTGGGCGGAGCGGGCGTTTCAAAGGGATATCTGAACAATCCCGAAATGACGGAAAAGAGCTTCATCGAATACCGGGGCGAACGGATCTACAGAACAGGTGATTACGCCCGCTGGACGGAAGAGGGTGATGTGGTCATCCTCGGAAGGATGGATAACCAGGTGAAGCTGAGAGGGCTTCGGATAGAGCTGGGCGAGGTGGAACGGGCCATTCTTTCCTGTGAAGGAGTGCAGAGCGCCGTCGCGATGATCCGGCCCATCAACGGCGTGGATAACCTTTGCGCTTACTACGCCGCGCCGCCCGAATATGATGTGAACAGAGTGCGGACGCACATTTCAAAGATCCTCACCCAATATATGGTCCCGACCGCGCTCATCCGTCTGGACTCCATGCCGCAGACGCCTAACGGCAAGACCGATCTTCGCGCATTGCCTCAGCCCACCCTCAGTCAGGAGACAGCCTATGAGGAGCCGGTCACGGAGGAAGAGAAGCAGTTCTGCGATATTTTCGCCGAGGTGCTCAGCCTTGATAAAGTCGGTGCGGAAAGCAGCTTCTTCGATCTGGGAGGCACATCCCTGTCCGCGACAGGCGTGCTTGTCAAGGCGAATGATCTGGGGCTCCGGGTATCCTATACGGATATTTTCGCGCTTAAGACACCCAGGGCGCTGGCCATGAAGCTGAGCCGCCAGGTAACGGTGGGTTATGAGATCGGCGAATACGATTATTCCTCTATTGATGAGATGCTCGGCAGAAACGAGATCACCGGGCTGAAGGAACAGCCAAACCGCGTCGGAAACCTTCTGCTGACGGGGGCCACCGGATTCCTGGGGATCCACGTCTTAAAATACTTCCTGGATAATTACGGAGGTCATGTGTACTGTCTGCTGCGCAGTTCCGGGGGATGGAGCGCCGAGAAACGACTGAAGACAATGTTGTTCTACTATTTTGAGAACTCTGAGGGTTACTTCCGCGATGATCGGATCACCATTGTGGAGGGCAGCGTCACTTCGCCGGACTGGTTTGATGCGCTGAAGGATGAGCAGATCGATACCGTGATCAACTGCGCGGCTCTGGTCAAGCATTTTTCCAAGTCAAATGACATCGAGGAGGTGAATGTGGGAGGCGTCCGGAATCTGATCGGTTTCTGCAGGGAGCATGACAGCATGCTGGTCCAGATCTCCACCCAGAGCGTGGCCGGAGACCGGGTCGATGACCGTCCCCCTCGGAACGTGGAACTTACCGAACAGAAGCTTTTCATCGGTCAGTCCATAGATAATCAGTATGTCTACAGCAAGTTCCTGGCGGAGCGTTATGTGCTGGAAGCCGTCAGGGAAGGATTGAGGGCAAAGATCATGCGTGTCGGCAATCTGGCTGCCCGGGCGAAGGACGGGGAGTTCCAGGTTAATTCCGTCACCAACGGATTTATGGGAAGACTGCGGGCCTATGTCGCCATCGGAGCTTATCCCTACAGCATGATGAACTATTCTGTTGAAATGGCGCCCATTGACGAGACGGCCGAAGCGATCCTGAAGCTGTGCGGGACACCGGACAGGAATGTGATCTTCCATCCCTTCAATAATCACTATGTGCCCCTGGGCGATATCATCATGGAAATGAGGAGACTGGGATTCGATATCCGCCTGGCGGAGGATGACGAATTTGCGGAGATGCTCTCCAAAGTGCGTGAAGATCCGCAGAAGTCGGTGTATCTGACCACGCTTCTGGCTTACCAGAATGCGGATTCGACCAGACAGGTGGAAATGATACGGACAAACAACGAGTTTACCACCCAGACACTTTACCGCCTTGGCTTCAGCTGGTCGATGACATCACGCAGCTATATGGACAACTTCCTGAACGATCTGGATGGCCTTGATTTCTTCGACGTGTAGGTTTGGAAATGGATTTTACCCGTTCGGGCAGACTGCTCGGATCAAAATATAATGAATACCTGATCCCGACGATCCTCAGTATCCTTTCGGTCCTGCTGAGTTCCTTTGTCGACGGGATCATCGTATCCCGGATCATCGGAGAGGATGCTCTGTCTGCTGTCAATCTTTCCGAACCGGTGGTGCTGGTCATGCAGGCTTTGTTTTTCATATTCGGCATCGGCGGCGCGATCTGCATTTCCACGGCAAGAGGGCAGCATGACGAGAGAAAGGCAAATGCGTTTTTTACTGTTTCATTCATCGGCGTTATCGCGGTTTCCGTGGTCTTTACCGTGGCGGGAGTCCTGCTCATCGATCCTGTAACCGGCATACTCTGCAATGAGCCGAGTCTGGCGGACTCCGTCAGGAGTTATGTCCTGATCAATATCCTGGGGGCGTTCCTGCTGATATTCGTGCCTTATTTGGTTTACATAATTCGGGTGGACGGCATGCCGAAGCTTTCGGCCAATACCCTTCTGATCGCCAATGCCATCAATCTGGTGATGGATATAGTGTATATGGGCGTATTTAAGATGGATATCAAAGGCGCGGCCTTTGCCACTCTGACGGGCTATTTTGTGGGATTCCTGATCGAGGTTTATTTCATGTTTGTCCGGAAGAAGGGGGCTCTCAGACTTGTCCTGCCGACCCGGCATGAGATCGGGTATCTGGGAGAACTGTGTCTCAGCAGCCTGGCCTCCGTCCTGAACACCGTGTTCCTCTTCATAAAGGCGATCTTCCTCAACCGTATCGTGATCGGGACCGGCGGACATGATGCCATAGTGGTTTATACAGTGTGTAATTTCACGCTCCTGATCGTGTCCCTTTTTACGTCCGGCGGCTGTGAGACCATGACGCCCATCATCAGTCTGCTGAACGGCGAAAGGGATCATAAGGGAATGGATTTTGTCCTCCGGAAAACGCTTAGGTTTGAACTGATATCCTGTTCGTCCCTCGTCCTGTTCTTTGAAGCCTTCCCGAAGCAACTTCTGGATCTGTTTTCCGTTAAGACGCCTGAATGCGTGGAAATGGGCATCCCGGCTGTCAGGATCTTTGTCCTGGGCTTTCTCGTGATAGGGATCTGCTCCACTGCCATGAATTATCTGCAGTCCACGGGTCACAAGGTGCTGGCGCTGGTCGTGCCCTTTTTGAGAGGGCTGGTCATCACCGTGCCTTTGGCTTACGGATTGTCCCTGCATTTTGGGGTGACGGGGATCTGGTGGTTCTTCCTCTTGTCCGAACTTATGACCCTTGTCGTCATTTTATTGATATGCTTCGTCCTTTCGAGGATGAGGCCGAATATCTACAGCGGGATACTGCTGCATGAGAAGCAGAGGGATGTAAGGGCTGCGTATGAAGCAAGTCTGAAGCCCGGAAGCCGGGAGGCATCAGAGCTTTCCCAGGGTCTGATCGTTTTCTGTCTGGATAACCGTGTGGATAAGAACTGCGCCAACAGGATGGGCGTTCTTGCGGAGGAGATGGTGGAGAATATCCGAAGGTTCAATGCATCCGGAAAGGATCCCGTGCAGGTGGATCTGATCTGCCGCATAACGGATGATGAAATACTCATGTCCGTCCGCGATAACGGAGCAGATTATGATCCGTCGATCGTGGACGACGACATTGAAGACCTTTCCAATCTAAAGATGATACATGATGTGGCGGATGAGGTAAGCTTCACAAGAGCTCTTGGCATGAACAATGTGCTGGTCGTATGCAGGACGGGGGTAAGCAGCTGATCTGCCATTGCCCGGGAACAGCTCCCGGGGACATGAAAGGATCTCGCCGTCTTTCATCCATATCTTGACATTCATCAGCGTTATGATACAATATCTTGTGTTCACTGTCGGCCATTAGGGGATAGCCTGAAACAGGCGATCAGCAGCGGATGCCGCCCGTGAGGCGGCGTTCAAAACGGGAGAAGGTATATTATGAAGATCATCAAAAGAAGCGGGGCGGAAGCAAAGTTCGACATCGTAAAGATCATCTCGGCCATTCATAAGGCTAATGATACCGTGGATGATTCAAAACAGCTCTCCGACGAGGAGATAGACGATATCGCCGAGATCGTGAAGAGGAACTGCGCCCGCATGAGCAGGGCTGCCGGGGTCGAGGAGATCCAGGA
>JAEELB010000047.1 GCA_016288705.1 Lachnospiraceae bacterium
GAGCGAATAAGGGTCTTATTGGACTATCACCTCACAATAGACATCGTTAAATCCGCTGCCATCGGGAGCTGTCGCCCTGACCTCGTAACACCCCGGAAGGGCATCTGTGGTGACTTTTACGACACCATTCCGGTCCACTTCTATTCCCTTTGGCGAACCGACCATGCTCCAGCTAAGCTCCGGCTTGTCATTCTTTTTCTTTGGAACAGAGATCTTTAATGCTGATGTCGAAGGCTTCTTTGCGTTGGGCTTGGGAATCTTCATATTCATTGTCATCTTGTTAAGTGCAAGGGTTTTTGTAGCTGTCCCCCCGGTTGCATTGACCCTGATCTCGGCCTTTGCTTTTCCGCATTTTACAGTGACCGCGCCGTACCCTTCAGGCGTAGCGGCGAACACGTAACCTGATTTTGAAACCTTTATCCCACGGCCTTTCACACTGAAGGAAAGCTTTTTGGCATCTGTATTGCCGCCCGTGCCGGTCACTTTAAGCCTTTCACCGGTTCCCACGGTCAGGGTCATGAGATTCCCCTGGGAAATGGCAATGTCAGTCACAGGTTTCTTTACTATGACTTTCGTGCTGGCCTGAACGGTCTTCCCTTCCGGATCTCTCATGTTCCATACTATATATGTGGCTCCGGCATCAACGGCCTTGACCATGAATGAAGCCTTAGTCGCCTTTGTCCTGTCGGGATTATTGAAATCGGGACCTGTCACGCCGCACACTCCCTCTTCGTCAGAGACGCCCTTTATAACCCAGGAAGCATCCCTAAGACCTGCGGGAATGCTGATATTCACTTTTTTATCAGCCTTTCCGACCACCAGGTTCAAGCTCTTCGGAGCAGAAAGCTTTATTGTCTTATTTCCTTCCAAAAGGACCTTGGTCTCCGGGGCCTCGCCGCTTACTTTTATGTCAAATATGATCTTAGAAGATCCGTAGGCAGCCGTCACCACAGCCTTCCCGGGCTTCTTTGCCGTCACAACGCCAGACTTCACAGAAACACAGCCCTTAGGATTTTCATCGCTCAATGTGAATGAAGCTCCGAAGACATACTGATCCCTGTCTCCCACGTTGAGACTCCTGACCTCACCCGGGATCATTGTCAGACTGGTATTAAGGACTTCTTCAGGATCATCCGGAACATCAGGTTTGTCCGGGTCATCACTGTTCTGATCGTCTTTCACAAGCACATTGCAGGAAGCGGAGAACCCGCCATCAACCGTGATCACTGAAACATATGTATTTCCTGCGCTGATCCCCGTCACAATGCCATCTTCATCCACTGACGCTATGCCGGGATCCACCGAACTCCAGCTTACTGACTTGTCGGTGGCATTTTCGGGACTGATCTCAGGATACAGTTTGATCTTTTCTCCCTTCTTTACAGTCTGCTCTTCAGGAAGCTTTACCCCTTTGACGGGCACGGGTTCTACAGGCTTTTTCTTGACCGTCACCCTGCAAGTAGCCTCAAAGCCGCCATCATTTGTCTTTACCGTGATATTGGCAGACCCCTCTTTGACCCCGGTCACAACGCCGTGATCATCCACCGTTGCTATGCCTTCTGCTGAAGAACTCCAGGTAACTGTCTTATCATCTGCATCCGAGGGCGTGATCACGGGGGTCAGCGTCCAGGTTCCTCCCTCTACGACAGTCAGTTCAGCTCTGACCGCAACGCCATTGACATGTTTCACCTCTGCAGGTCTCTCTGAGACATTCACCCTGCACTTCGCTTCCAAGCCCCCATCATTTGTCCTGGCGATGATAAAGGCATAGCCCTCCGTTTTCCCTGTGACCACTCCTTTTTCATTAACCTCGGCCACACTTTCATCAGTGGATCTCCAGCTGACAGACTTGTCAGTTGCATCAGCGGGGGTGATCACCGGAACCAGTTCCCTGGTATCCCCCACAAATATGTTGTTCTCTGAAAGAGTGAATTTAATTCCGTTGACTGAAACAGTAGGTTTCTTTTCCACGGTCACCCTGCAAGTGGCTTCAAAGCCGCCGTCATTTGTCTTTGCGGTGATGTCGGCGTATCCCTCGCCCACACCGGTCACCACGCCGTTTTCATCAACCACGGCCACCTTGTCATTCGATGAACTCCATTCCACAGTCTGATCCCAGGCGTCAAAGGGATAGATCACAGGCCTCAGGGTTATGCTGCCATCTTCCTCTACCTTCTCTGATCCGGGAAGAACAATGCTCCTCACGGCAATATCTTTTTCATCTTTCTTCTCAGGCTGGACCTCGTCCTTCGTGCCGTCAGAATAGATCTTTCCCGCAAAGCTCCATAGCGAGGAATCGGACAGAGTCAACCTTATGGCAGGGCGGATACCGGTGGCCTGATCGTTCGCGGCACTCCCTTGTGCCCTGATGCTCCCCTCGTTGTCCACTCGGGCAGCCTGTGATGTATACCTGCCCGGAGAGCGGAGCCACCAGGCACCTGCGGAACCGGCAGCCAGTCCCAAAGCGTTTTCGGCATACTGTGAAGCAAAGGCCTTTCTGGTTACATCCGGTTCTGTATATGCCTTTGAAGAAATAAAATCATTTACTTCAAAGCCATACTCCGGATCCATAGCCTCAGAGACAGACAGGCAGAAAATCAGATCCTCCGTATCCTCACCGCCTTCAGTATCGTCATATATGGGATTGTTCTCATTTTCAAGCAGGGAAGAAATGATGCCTTTTCTTTCCGAGGCGGAGAATGCGCTGTCCACAAACCCCTTAGTTAAATAATCCCCTGTTCCGTTAAGGAAAGCCCTGAGGGAACTGGTCTCCCAGGTCACCTCCGCTGCCTCCGTATTATAGGGCGCGGCATCCAGGAGTTTGTCGGAAAGCAAAAGGACCGTGCCGTCGTCATCCATTTCCAGCACCCTCCATTTTATGGGTTCTTCTTCATAAGTCCCATTGGTTTTCCCTTTGGATTGGGGATAACTTCCAAACCAGATGCCGTCCCATACCGTTTTTTCGTCTCCTGTGGTTTCCGGAGGCTTGACCACGAATGGTTCCACCGTAACCCTGCATACAGCATCCCAGCCTCCGTCATCGGTGACCACAGTGATATCGGCATATCCCGGACCAACTCCGGTGACGACGCCGTCCTTGACCACCGCCACATTCTTATCGGAGGAGGACCAGGTTACTCCCGTGTAAGTTGCATTTTCGGGATAAATGGTGGGAGTGAGAGTAATGCTCATTTTTTCCATTACGGTCTCGCTGTCGGGAAGTGAGACATCCTTCACTTTTACCCTTGGCTCTTCCTCATTCATCGTGCCGTCAGAGCACACAGTTCCCGCATAGCACCAGAAATCCTCGTTGTCTGTCAGATTTATCCTCAGAGCCGGACGAATGAAACGTCCAGGTGTATAAACATAAGTGTGTTTTGCGCTCATCTTGCCGGTTGTAGAGATTCCGGACACATAATATGAATCTCCGATCTGGGTCCTGAGGAGCCAATTCCCCTTTCTTTTGTTTTGCCCGATCGTGGAAGCCCCTGTTCTGGTATATGAATAACTCGTATCATAAGCCACCCTGGTAGGATCGTCCGCCGTATCGGCATAATAATTACCGCTGGTGAGAACGACATAGCTTTCCACAAAACCATATCCCGGATTCACTGACTCATCCATAGACAGGCAGAATATCTTGTCCTCCGTATCAGGACCGCTCGAAGTCCAATCGAACCAGTTGGTATCATTTACCACCGTTCCTTCTTCAATAACCTCTATTTCCTCTTCAGAAAACGCTTCGGTCAGAAAGCCTGATGAAGAATAATCATTCCCTGCCGCATTGACAGTACCGTCATACGAATTGAGGTATGACCGAAGCGTACAGGACGCCCAGGGTTCCACCTTATATTTATTGTTAGCATTATCGTTAAATAAGCAGCTGTCCAGCAGCCTGTCAGAAAGAAGAAGCGCATTGCCATCATCATCGATATCCAAGATGCGCCATTTTATGGCTGTTTTTTCGTCATTTCTATCATACTTTCTATCTCCGTTTGTATCCTGATCCTGCCAGTATTTCCCGAGCCAGACGCAATCCCAGGTAGAGACTCCGGAAGCCGTGGTCACAGGATCCTTAAGCTCACCCTGGGAAACCACGGTGACATCACATTCCAAAGTATCAAACGGATGCTCTTTACAGGTATATGTAATGCAGGCACTGCCCTCATTCAAGGCCAGGACCACACCATTTTCGTCCACCTGAGCTACTGTAGGGTCATCCGTGTCCCATTCTCCGGAAAGGCACTTCTCACCAGTCGGATGGTATACAGGCTGGAATAAGGACGTACTCCCCTTTGTCATTATCCTCTCATCCGGGATACTTATCTCTTCCTTTACCGTTCCATCACTGCTGACGACCCCTGCATATTCCCAAAGGGAACTGTAATTCTTTAAGTCCAATACCAGCGCAGGTCTTACGCATCTGGCGTAGCTCCTGATATTTGTGACATTGTATGAAAAAGATGTATAAGTATCCTTACTTACGCCGGCAGCGTTCACACATCCATTAGATCCGACATCGGAAGCTGTAGTACTGCTATTTCCAGGTGACCGTGTCCAGTAATCATGAGCCGCTCCGGTGAAAGTAGTACCTAAACAGGCATAATAATAATCCTTATCTGTCAGGTATTGTGTTCCTCGTGCAACGCGGGTAGGATCAGGTTTAGTATAAAACTTTCTATTTTCGCCTTCAGGCTGGTCAAAATCCATCACCACGAATCCATAGTCGGGATTCAGCATATCCTGCTGGGACAGGCAAAAGACCTTATCTGTGGTTGGATTGCCTCCTTGTGTGCCGTAAACAACGTTTGCATTATTCAACAGATAAGTATTACTGATGGCTGATATCTCCTTACTGTCAAATGCGTTTTTCAGAAACCCTTTAGATCTGTAATCATTTCCGACGGAATTGTGGTACTGATCATAAGAATTCAGATAAGACCTCAGAGTACATTTTTCCCATGTTTCAGTTCCATAATATTTACAATTATAGTCCTCAATTTCCAAAAGACTGTCCGACAAGAGAAGCGCTTTACCATCCTGATCAATGCTCAATACTCTCCATTTGATCCTTTCCTTGTCATCAGCGCGATAAGTAACACCCACCTCTCCGGTAAAATGCCAGTACACATGGCCATCCTGGTCATACCATACCGTACCCACATTCTCATCTGCCTGCGCTCTAAAGATCATGTCTCTGGAAAAACAGTGACCGTCATCATTTGTATCGCCCTGCCAGTAATTGCCGAACCAGACACAGTCCCATGTGGACACGCCCTCATCGGTTGTGGACGGAGCTTTGATCTGTTTATAATGGTTCTCCGACGCTCCCAATGCTCCGAGTTTTTTCTCACTTTCTTTTTCCGGGGTTTCCGAAAGGTTCTCCGGGAGACTCTCCATAGAACCAGCAGCAGAAAGAGGATCTTCCTTTAAGTTCACCCCTGTCTCCGCCGCAAATGCCTGGGCAGACATAGAAACAGCCATGACCCCTGCCATGGCAGTGACCAGCATCCTTCTAACGTTTCCTTTCATAGAACCTGTTCCTCCTAACACAATCTTCACTTTTCCGCCGAAGACAAAAATCCAAAAGAATAGCACTTAATTTTATGTCAAAATTTCTTCTGTTTCAATCTTTTTTTAATAACACCCCAGTATCTTCATGCCCCTGACCTCCTCCCTCAGTCCGGTCAAGACCGTCCTGACTGCGGGATCTGACAGGCTCCCCTCGAAATCAATGAAGAACCGGTATTCCCAGTTCCTGTCGGGAATGGGCCTGCTCTCGATATTTGTCAGGTTCAGTGAATTATACATAAAGTGGGATATTATCTGATAAAGAGCTCCCGGTCTGTACTGAAGAATCCCAGACAAAAATCAGGGAAGTGTTTACTGGTCGCGACCACGGAGCAGATATTCAATTTCATCCAGCACAGTCGACAGAGATGGGTCAACCTCAAGGAAATCCTTTTTGTGGGCAAAAAAATCTGCCTCAAGGATATCCACGATCTTATCTCTTTCTTCAGGAGAAGAGCTGCTGATCAGAGCGTCTTTCATTTTAGCAACGACCTCATTCAGTTTTCCTTTTTCGATTTTAGCGGGATCCTCGACAGAATCTAATGCTGATACGGCCAGAGCATATGGGTTATGGCTGTTAATCTCAAAAATGCGGCCAATAGTATCCCGAATATCCCACTGACATTCCTTATACCTGGAGTATAGTTTATCCCACTTTTTGCTTTCTGCATCACACCCCATCAGTTCATCCATGAGATCCATCCAGGTATCATATAGCGACAGAAGATCTGCAGAAAGAGCCTGTTCATCTTTGATCTCCTCAGGAGTTCTTTTCTTGATGCCATTTTTCTTGGAGTTTTCGGGATTTTTCGGAACCTCGTCAGCATCCGGAATGAATTTACTTCCGCAGTTCTGACATACCCAGACACCATCTGTATATTTCAGATCTCTGCTGTTACAGTTTAGACACTTAAGTTCTTTCATACGACAGTCCTTTCAGATAGAATTTAATGATGGATTCACTTACTTACTTTCTTTGTCTTTCTCCGCAACGAGTTCCTGATACATCCGCATTAATGCAGCCACGCATGCAGACTCGAAAGAGTACTCAGGTGAGCCTTTCTTGAAGCCATAGGCCGCCATGACCGCCTTATCATTTCCCCGGTGAGCCTTTAAAAGCTCCGGAGGCATAGTGAGGGGACCGTAGAGGTCAGCAAAAGAGCTGTCCGGAAAGAGCGCACGAGCATCCAGGATGGCCTGCGCAGTCTGTTCTATCTTCAGCCGTTGCTCATCTGTGGGGGCAGGCCAGGGGAAATTGTTGTAAACAATCGTATTTGAATAGCTATAATCACTTTTTAATCTACCCGTTACAGTTCGCATCCATGCCATATGTACATTTGATGTTAAGACACCAAATTCATAAAGTGAGGCATTTTCCACTACAAATATCTTATTTCCCACAACAGTATCCGGTGTCATAAAATCCATAGGTATATACCGTCTGCGCTCTGAAGACACTACTGGAATGGCGACAAAATTTGTTTTCGGCTACTGATTTTCATCAAAAAGCATGGGAGTACCTGCTTTGCGCCGTGTTGCCTCCTTTGTCTTGAACGACCCTCCAAAAATGGTGCATCGTTCAACATGCTTCTGTTGGTTATATATTGGTGAGGGATGGTTATGCGCGGGCACAATTCTCTCTCATCCATTCATGATACTCTTTCTGAGCCGCAACTATTTCATCCGGTGCATCTTCTCTGAGAAAGAAGCCTTTTTTTAGCGGGTCAAATTCCATATATGGTTTAATA